>JAZLEH010000016.1:0-13243 GCA_045615165.1 Eubacteriales bacterium
GGCAATGAGTGCAGGCATTCTTAAGATGCCCATCACCCTTCGAGTTTCCGTTGGTTCTAAGTACGGTGCTCAGCACTCTCAGGACTGGACCGCGCTTTGTGCACATATCCCCGGCCTCAAGGTTGTATTCCCCGCAACTCCCGCAGATGCAAAGGGTCTTATGACCTCTGCTCTTGACGGAACTGACCCCGTTGTATTCTTTGAGTCTCAGAGAATTTACGGTATCGGCGAGGAATTCATGAAGGACGGCGTGCCCGAGGGTCACTATGAGGTTCCCTTCGGCGAGCCCGATATCAAGAGAGCAGGTAAGGACGTTACTATTGTAACTATTGGTGCAGTTCTTTACAGAGCTCTTGAGGCTGCTAAGATTCTTGAAGAGAAGTATGGCATCTCCGCTGAGATCATCGACGCTCGTTCCATCGTTCCCTTCAACTACGAGAAGGTTATCGAGTCTGTTAAGAAGACCGGTAAGATCATCCTTGTTGGCGATGCTTGCGAGAGAAACTCCGTAATGAGAGATATGGCTTCTAACATCACCGAAATGTGCTTTGACTACCTCGACGGCCCTGCAGTTGTTGTTGGTTCTCGTAACTGGATCACCCCTGCATTCGAGCTTGAAAAGAGCTTCTTCCCGCAGGCTGATTGGATCATTGACGCTCTCCACGAGAAGATCATGCCCATTCCCGGTCACGTTCCCTCAAACAACTTCACCGACATCGAAAAGATCGAACGCGCTAAGAAGGGTCTTTAATACCAACAAAAATACACATCGGGCACACGCCCGATGTGTATTTAACTATATAAATATGAAGCTTATAATTTTAAAATCAAAAAGCCCATACCTGAATCTTGCTATCGAAGAATATATGTTTTCATATTGCGAAGACGACGTCTTTATGCTTTGGCAAAACGAACCAACCGTAGTAATCGGAAAGAATCAAAACGCCTTTGCAGAGATCAACGTTGATTACGTAAAAGAAAACGGCATCCACGTTGCAAGAAGGATAACAGGCGGTGGAGCGGTCTTCCACGACCTAGGAAACGTTAACTATACCTTTATAGCCAACAGAAAGGGCAGAGAAGGGATAGACTTTGAATATTTCTGCACCCCGATAATCGAAGCTCTTGCGGATATGGGAATAAAATCATCCCTTTCCGGAAGAAACGATATACTAATCGGAGATAAAAAAATATCCGGAAATGCCCAGCATTCAAAAGGGGAGCGAGTTCTACATCACGGAACGATTTTATTTGACAGTAATCTTGATCTTCTCGACTCAGCTTTAAAGGTAGACGAAGAAAAGATCAAGGCGAAGGCGATAAAATCAACCCGATCAAGAGTTACCAACATAAAGGAATATCTCAAATCCGATATCAAAGTAAGCGAATTCATTGATAAAATTTCAGAATTTGTTATAACCAAGTATTCAGCTACGTTAATCGAAGCACCGAAATCGGAGATAATAAACGAGCTTGAAATAAGGAATTCGTCAAAGAAGTGGATATATCCCGAGCGAGATTATCTTTCCCGTTATAAAATAACGAAGAAGAAAAAATTTGACTTTGCGCTTATCGAGCTTTTCATGGATATGAAAAACGACGTGATAAGCGACGTACGCATCGTCGGTGATTTCTTTGGTAAAAAGGATATATCCGAGCTTGAAGATATGATCAAGGGACGAAGACTTTCCGAGCTTGACGAAGTAATCACGGATATAATTTTACCCGATTATATTTACGGTATAACAGCATCTGACCTCATCGAGTTTATAAAATAAAAAGAAGCAGAAGATGAATTCTGCTTCTTTTTATTTATTGGTTATTTTGAATTAACCAAGCTTTGCGTAATTAACCTTGATGCCGGGGCCCATGGTCGTAGCAACTACGCAGCTCTTAATGTACTGACCCTTTGCAGCAGCGGGCTTAGCCTTGATAACTGCACCGAGAAGAGTGTTGAAGTTCTCAACAAGCTTTTCAGCGCCGAAGGAAGCCTTACCGATGGGGCAGTGGATGATGTTGGTCTTATCAAGACGATACTCGATCTTACCAGCCTTAGCCTCGTTAACAGCCTTTGCAACGTCGGGAGTAACGGTACCAGCCTTGGGGTTGGGCATAAGTCCCTTAGGACCAAGAACCTTACCAAGACGTCCGATAACGCCCATCATGTCGGGAGAAGCGATAACTACGTCGAACTCGAACCAGTTCTCAGTGGTGATCTTCTGAACGTAATCCTCAGCACCTACGTAATCAGCGCCTGCAGCAAGAGCAGCCTCTGCCTTGTCGCCACGTGCGAAAACGAGAGTTCTTACGGTCTTACCGGTTCCGTTAGGAAGAACGATAGCGCCTCTAACCTGCTGGTCAGCGTGACGAGAGTCAACGCCGAGACGGATGTGAACCTCTACGGTCTCATCAAACTTAGCCTTTGCGGTCTGACATACGAGAGCAACTGCCTCGTCAGTATCGTAAAGTCTGGATTTGTCGAAAAGCTCGACACTTGCTTTATACTTTTTACCCATTGTAGCCATTATTAAGTCCTCCTATTACTCTTCAACCGTAACACCCATGCTACGAGCGGTTCCTGCAACCATGCTCATTGCAGCCTCGATGGACGCTGCGTTAAGGTCGGGCATTTTGGTTTCTGCGATTTTGCGAAGCTGCTCCTTGGAAAGCTGAGCAACCTTAGTCTTATTGGGGGTTGCGGAAGCGGTTTCGATTCCACAAGCCTTCTTAATAAGAACTGCTGCGGGGGGAGTCTTAGTAATGAAAGTGAAGGAACGGTCTGCGTAAACAGTGATGATAACGGGGATTATAAGTCCGATATCATTCTTAGTTCTTTCGTTGAATTCCTTAGTGAAGTTGGGGATAGATACACCGTACTGACCGAGAGCAGGACCAACGGGGGGCTGGGGAGTAGCCTTACCTGCTGCAAGCTGCAACTTGATGTAACCCATTATTTTCTTTGCCATTTTTTTAACCTCCAAATGTGGTAATTTAATCGAGAGAATTAAAGTAAAGAATTTTCTCTCTCCCACGAACGCTTCATGGCGAAGCTTAAAAAAGGGAATATTACTCTGCTAAACGAACATCCTTAAGTTCAACGACGATCGGAATGTCACGTCTTTCGGTAGAAGCAAGAACAACGACTTCTTTCTTCTCCTCATCAATTTCCTGAAGCAATCCAGAGTATCCAGCGAAGATACCTGAGAATACTTCAACCCTGTCTCCAACCTTAAAGGCAATCTCTTCAGCGTGTTTTTCAACCTTAAAGATATCAACCTCTTCAGCGGTAAGGGGAGTAGGTTCAGATCCGGGACCTACGAATCCGGTGACACCGGTGATGTTTCTGACTACGTGCCAGCTCTCATCGGTCATTGTCATTTTAACAAGGACATAACTGGGAATAAGCTTAACCTCAACCTCTTTCTCCTCGCCCTTATCATTCTTTTCAATAACGATCTCGGTAGGAACCTGAACGTCATAGATAAGATGCTGGAGACCGCGGTTTTCAACTATCTTCTCAATATTGGTTTTTACCTTGTTCTCATAGCCTGTAAAAGTATGAGCGACATACCATCTGGGACCGAGGTTCTTCTCGTTAATATTACTCATAAATACAGCCTCTTAACCAAATAAGCCCGCGATGGAGTTAATGATCTTAGAGAAAGATAAGTCAACCACTGCAATAGCAATGCCTATTGCGGCAACTGTAACAAGCACTATCTTAGTGCTCTTTCTAAGCTCATCCTTAGGAGTCCAGACGACCTTATTCATTTCGCCCTTGACATCCTTAACGAGCTTTACAAGCTTTCCCCACACGCGAACGAAGAAATTAGACTTTTTAGCCGGCTTCTTTGCGTCCTTGGATTTTTTTTCGTCGACAACAACTTCGGTTTCGTCGACAGGAAGATTCTTGTTTTCTTCTGACATCTTAAAAAATCCTTTCAATTACTTTGTTTCTTTGTGCAAAGTATGTTTGCGACAGAAACGGCAGTACTTGTTCATTTCAAGTCTGTCCGGATCATTCTTCTTGTTTTTCTTTGTGTCATAATTTCTCTGCTTACATTCAGAGCAAGCTAATGTAATTTTGACTCTCATTATATCGGCACCTCCTAATAGAAATTCGGGCAACCCCGTTGAATACCTCCCTCAATGGCGAAGGCTGGTGTACTTGTCCCAGAAAAAAAGCACACAAAAAAGACCTCCGACAGAGGTAGTTCTATTCTACCATAGTTTTTTCAATTTGTCAACAGATTTCAGAAAAATATTTTTTCCTATTGAAATATAATATATTTATGATATAATATATATAAAAAACAAGGCGGTTTTCACATGAAAATAACAGTATTAGATAAAATAGCAATGGGAGAGGACACTCCGTTTGAGGTTCTTAATAACTACGGCGAGGTGAAATTCTATTCTACCACGACTCCCGGCAATACCGACGAGCACGTAGCCGATTCTGACGTTATTATACTTAATAAGGTAAAAATCAATGCCGAGACGATAAAAAACGCAAAGAATCTTAAGCTCATCTGCGTATTTGCAACCGGATACGATAATATTGATCTCATTGCCGCAAGGGAAAACGGAGTTGCCGTTTGTAACGTCCCCGGTTATTCAACCGAGAGCGTGGTTCTTTTTACTGTAGCAACGGCTCTTTCACTCGTTGCGCATCTCAACGAATACACGGATTACGTACGCTCGGGCAAATACTCGGCATCATCCTCAGCTAACAGAATAACTCCCGTATTCCACGAGCTTAAGGAAAAAACATGGGGAATCGTCGGAGCGGGCAATATCGGACTCGCTGTCGGAAGAGTGGCAGAGGCGCTCGGCGCAAACGTTATATATAATAAAAGAACGAAGGTTGACTCGATCAAATGCGTTGATATCGATACGCTCTGCAAGGAGAGCGATATAATCTCGCTTCATTGCCCGCTTAACGACCAGACGCGAGGACTTATTAATAAAGAAAAGATCGATCTAATGAAAAAATCCGTAGTTCTCGTAAACGAAGCACGCGGGGCAGTCCTTAACGAGAGTGACGTAACAGATGCAATCAAGGAGGGAAGAATTGCCGCATTCGGATGCGACGTTTATTCCACAGAGCCCTTCTCGAGTGAGCATCCGTACAACGAGATCAAGGATCTTTCAAACGTTATACTCACTCCTCACGCAGCTTGGGGCGCATACGAAGCCCGCGAGCGTTGCGTCACAATAATCGCAGACAATATCGCGTCGTTTATCGCAGGAGAAAAATTAAATAGAGTAGATTGATCAATTTAAATATAAAAAGCGAGGCAGAACGCCTCGCTTTTTGTTATCCGCGATCTACTGTGATAACGCAGTAGCAATTATCTCTATGCTTAAGAACCGCATCCGATATCCTTTCAACGACCTCTTTTTCATTCATTTTACTTTCAAACGGAAGCAAAACGTCAAAGATAAGGTTAGTATGCGTTTCGCCGATAACGGCTCTGAAATCGTGTACGGAAAGCTTTTCGTCCACATCCTCTGCAATTACGGATGTCAAAAATTCCTTCAGGTTAAGAATAGTTTCATCGTCGGTTACGATAGGATCCATGTGTATCGTACAGAGGATACCAAGCTCTGTCTGAACGCGCTTTTCTACACCGTCGATCATATCGTGGAGCTTGAAAATATCTCCCGATCCGTCCACCTCAGCGTGGAACGAAGCGAAATAGTGATTAGGTCCGTAATTATGGATCATAAGATCATGGATATCGATAATATCGGGAAAATCCTTGATTATCTTCTTTATATCATCGATCTGCTCGTCAACGGGGGCTTCGCCAAGGATCGAATTCTTAGTCTCGTTAAGTATTCTGATACCCGCAATAATGATCAACACGGAAACGATCATACTCATTATAGTATCTATAATATGAAGACCGGAAAGCTTAACTATAATTGAAGCAACGAGAACCGCAAAGGTTGAAACGGAATCCATAAGCGAATCAACGCCCGATGCCTTGATTACCGATGAATCGATCTTCTCACCCGTGCGCTTATAGAAGAATGAAAGCCAGAGCTTAAAGAGAATCGAAACGCCGATTATAACGAGCGGTATAATAGAGAAGTGCGTTTCCTCACTATCCGATATACCGAGAAGAACCGAAATTCCACCGAACATCGTTTCAAAACCAACAAGAAGAATAATAAAGGAAACGACGAGCGAGGCAATATATTCAATTCGTGCGTGTCCGAACGGATGATCGCGATCAGCGGGCTTTGACGAAAGCTTGAAGCTGACGAGCGTTATAATTGACGATCCCGCATCCGAAAAATTATTAAGTGCATCCGCAATTATCGCCGACGACATCGTTATAATTCCTATTGCAAGCTTCAGTATTGAAAGGATTAGGTTAACGGTTATTCCGATAATGCTTGAAAAGGTTCCGTATCTTTTTCTTACGGTCGGATCTTTAACGTTTTTGTAATCCTTAACGAACAATCTTGATAAAAGTTCAGTCATAATTTGTTTTACACCTTTACATTTAATAAATAAGATGATATAATTGTATTATACTATGATTTCAGAGGTAATTATGAATCTATTGACAAAAGAGCTTACGGGAAAAAACTCCGTCGAGCTGACGACCGAAATTCAATATTTCGTTGCAAGTGCAGTTGCGACGGGTGAAAAGCTGATCCGTCTTAATATAAAACCGGTATTTCAGGATGCAGGGGAGTCAAGAAGACTCAAATCGATCACGAGAATTCTTTTATCGATCAAGCAGTCGGGAAGAATCCAGCTTGCAATCCATTCAAGCGATCTTAACGGCGCGTCAACCGAATCCGCTTATATCTTAAACAAGCATCCTGAGATCTCCGAATTAAATACCGATGAAAATTTCTTTTTAATAAAGCTTTGATAAAAAAGGGTTGCATTCGCAACCCTTTTTACATATAAAAATCAATTCTGGGATTCAAGGTAACGAACTACGTCGCCAACGGTGATGAAATTGTTAAGCTCATCATCATCTATTACTACATTAAACTTCTCTTCGCAAAGATAAACGAGATCGGCAAGTTCAAGGGAGTTTATACCGAGGTCTGCTGAAAGCTCAGCTTCCATGGTAACGTCCTCAGCCTTTACATGAAGTTCCTCAACGAGAAACTTTTTAAGGTTTTCAAACATAATCTTCCTCCTTAATAGTTTTGTAAGCAACATTATTGCACTTGTTTATAATACTATAACTGATTCATTTTGTCAATACTTTTCCAAAAAATAAGGCATTTTAACCAAAAAATAGCATTTTTTCTTAACAAGTCGTTCATCAAATTGTTCAATTTTTTACAAACAAAATACAAAATACACATCTAATCTTATTGACTAAACAATATATATATGGTATAATAAGATAAAAATATGCATAATATGGAGGAAGCGTATGATATACGGTTGGATGTGGATAGCTGTTATCGTTTTCGCAATTATAATTGAAGTAATCACCGACGAGCTTATCTCGATCTGGTTCGTTCCCGGCGCAATTGCTGCGACTATAATGGATTTCTGCGATATAGGAATACTCTGGCAGGTGCTTGTTGTGATCGTTCTCGCAGGTGCGGGAATCGCATTCGCAAGATTTTATCTTGTCAAAAAGCTCAAGCTCGGAATCGTTAAAACGAATATTGACGCAATTATCGGCGAGCGCTGTGTAGTTACTGAAAAGATAGATAACTACATAGGCTGCGGTCAGGTAAAAATCAAGGGTCAGATCTGGTCTGCGCGCGGCGTTGGGCAGGATGACGTATACGACGAGGGCGACGTGCTTCACGTTGTCGCTATCGAAGGCG
Organism: Eubacteriales bacterium; assembly: GCA_045615165.1. Classification (GTDB taxonomy): domain Bacteria; phylum Bacillota; class Clostridia; order Oscillospirales; family CAG-272; genus UBA1740. Next base: position 7,822 of record JAZLEH010000016.1, read on the forward strand.
TAAAGGTTATTTGCAAAAAATAATTTAATATAAGGAGAATAATTATGTTCACAACGATGTTGGCGGCAGGATCGGCAGTACCGGTAGTAATCGTTATACTCCTGCTTGCAATCATTACAATTGTTTTGATCTCATGCATCAAGATCGTTCCTCAGGGCTCTGCATACGTTATAGAGCGCCTCGGATCTTACAGAACGACCTGGACAACGGGTCTTCATTTCAAGATTCCTTTTATTGAGGCAATTTCCAAGAAGCTCACTCTTATGGAGCAGGTTGCGGATTTCCCGCCCCAGCCCGTTATAACCAAGGATAACGTACGAATGCAGATCGATACGGTCGTATTCTTCCAGATAACCGACTGTAAGCTCTATTCATACGGTATCACGAATCCCATCCTTGCAATAGAGAATCTTACCTCAACCACTCTTCGTAATATCATCGGAGAGCTTGATCTTGACCAGACGCTCACCTCAAGAGATATTATTAACACCAAGATGCGTTCTATCCTCGACGAAGCTACCGACCCTTGGGGTATCAAGGTAAACAGAGTTGAATTAAAGAACATCATTCCTCCGAAGGAAATTCAGGAGGCAATGGAAAAGCAGATGAAAGCGGAGCGCGAGCGCCGTGAATCGATCCTCAGGGCAGAGGGTGAAAAGAACTCAACGATCCTCGTTGCAGAAGGACAGAAGCAGCAGATGATCCTTGCCGCAGAGGCCGAGAAGGAATCTGCAATTTTGCGCGCAGAAGCCGCGAAGGAAGCTAAGATCCGCGAGGCAGAGGGTCAGGCTGAGGCTATTCTTAAGGTCCAGCAGGCAACCGCGCAGGGTATCAAGATGATCAACGAAGCATATCCCTCTGACGCAGTAATCACTCTCAGAAGCCTCGAGGCATTTGAGAAGGCGGCAGACGGTAAGGCAACTAAAATCATAATTCCCTCTAATCTGCAGGGCATTGCAGGACTTGCAAGCTCGGTTGTTGAATCAATAAAAGAACCCAAAGAATAATTGAAAATACGATGCGCGGGCATATACAAAGGCGTATATGCCCGTGTAATAAAAAAATTAAAAAAATTGCAAAAAAGTATTGACAATGGTGCATTAATCTGTTATAATAACTGATGTTGTCAGCAAGCGCCTTTAGCTCAGCTGGATAGAGCAACTGCCTTCTAAGCAGTAGGTCGGGGGTTCGAGTCCCTCAAGGCGCGCCATTTATATGGTGGAATTAGCTCAGTTGGTTAGAGCGCCAGGTTGTGGCCCTGGAGGTCGTGGGTTCGAATCCCATATTTCACCCCAAATAAAAGAACCGACTTTTTGTCGGTTCTTTTTTATTTTATTTTGTTATTTTATCAACCATCGTCGAGGCTTCAATTCTGATTTCTTCATTATTTATACAAATATGATACCTCATCGAATCGCCTCCAAGCAACCGAGAGCTTATTTCGCTCTCAATCTCGTCCGCAATAAGACGAAGAAGCGCTCGAACTCCAAGCCTTTTATCAAGCGACTTTTTCGCAAGGTATTCAGCAACCGCATTATCGAAATCTATCTCAACGCCGCATTTCTTCATTTTTTCCTTCAGGGAATTCATCTTCTGCAAGGCAACCTCTATCAATGATTCAAGGCTCAGGGCAGAGAACTCAACGATGCAATCGATTCTATTAATAAATTCGGGCGTAAAGTGATCCAATAGATAGGAATTATCCGATGCCTCTGAAGTAACGAATCCGAGATTTCCAACCGTTCCCGTCGCAGAATGCACGTTTGAAGTCATTATAATATATGCGTTCTTAAAGCTGACGCTTCGCCCCATTGAATCTGTAAGACTTCCTTCGTCCATTATCTGTAAGAACAGATTAAGCACCTCAGGATGCGCTTTCTCGATCTCGTCAAAGAGAACTAGAGAGTAGGGACGCCTCCTGATTTTTTCTGTCAAAGAGCCGCCCTCCTCATAACCAACGTATCCCGGAGGAGATCCTATAAGAGCCGAAACAGAGTTTTTCTCAGAGAATTCCGACATATCAAATCTTATAAGCGACCTTTTATCCTTATAAAGCTCATCGGAAAGAGCCTTAGCCATTTCGGTTTTGCCAACTCCGCTAGGGCCGACAAAAAGAAAAACGCCCTTAGGTCTATCCGGATTTCCCATACCCATCTCGCTTCTCGCAACCGCTTTGCAAAGGCGTTCTGCAGCCATATTCTGACCGCATACACGAGCCGTGATTTTCTCGAACAATATGGATTGATCCTTTCCGGCGCTCATACCGTTTACCGAAATTCCGGTAAGCTCGGAGACAATTTCTTCAACGTCGTGGCGCTCGACTCGCCGCTTTTCGAGTGCGCCTGCCTTATGCTCAAGCCCAAGCTCCGCCTTTAGTTCAAGCTCCTTATCCCTGAATTTCAGGGCGGATACGGAATCATTTTTTCTCAACGCATTGCTCGCAAGCTCGTTATTCTGCCGTATTTTTTCGCTTATAAGTTCAATTTTATTATATTTTGATGCAACGTTCGCCTTTGCGCAAGCCTCGTCGATCACGTCAAGCGCCTTGTCTGGCAAAAAGCGATCCTGAATATATCTTTCGGACAATCTAACCGCGGTTTCTATTGCTTCATCCGTTATGATCACCGAGTGATGATCCTCATATCTTTCTCGCACCCCCTTCAGAATTTCTATAGAAGCGCTCACATCCGGCTCTTCAACGAGAAGGGGCTGAAATCTTCTTTCAAGCGCCGCATCCTTTTCGATGTATTTATGATATTCATTGAACGTCGTTGCACCTATAAGCTGTATTTCGGAGCGCGAAAGCTGCGGCTTTAATATATTGGCGGCATCTATCGCTCCCTCGGCTGATCCCGCACCCACGATCGTGTGTATCTCGTCAATAAACAAAATAACCGAAGGATTGCTTGCCGCTTCGTTGATTATTCCTTTTATGCGCTCCTCAAAATCTCCTCGGTATTTCGCTCCGGCTACCATCGAAGTAAGATCTACGGAAATTATATTTTTCCCTTTAATCTTTTCGGGAACTTCGCCGAGATATATACGCCGCGCAAGCCCCTCTACTATAGCGGTTTTTCCAACCCCGGCTTCACCAATGAGGCAGGGGTTGTTTTTCGTTTTTCGTGATAGAATTCTTATGAGCCGCTCGGTTTCTTTTTCTCTTCCAATCACCGGATCAAATTTATTTTTACCTGCAAGCTCGGTCAGATTTCTTCCGTATAAGGAAAGGGGAGACTCGTTTTCCTTCTTTCCCTTTGAAACCTCAAAATGCTTTTCTGCGGTTCGAAGAACCGTCAGTATTTCGTCACTCAGCGTCAGGGTATCAACTCCCATAAGCGCAAGTAAACGAACGCCGACGCAATCCTTTTCCTCGAGAATCGCAAGTAAAATATGCTCCGTTCCTATTTTCAGCGCGCCGTAGCGAAGGGAAATGCGATATGAATTTTCTACGATCTTACGGCAGCGCGGAGTCATATCATTCGGCGTCAATACACTTTTTGCGCCTGCGCCCGAATAATCCTTGATCATTGCAAGCGCCTTTTCGTAAGTTGCACCGTTCTTGTTAAGCGCGTTTACCGCAACCGTGTCCCTCTCCTTGCACAAGGATAAAAGCACGTGCTCGCTGCCAATATAAGTATGTCCAAGCGACTCGGCTATGGTCGCCGCGTTATTCAACACCCTTTCAGCTTTGTCCGTAAATCTGTTGCTCATATTACGCTCCATCCGTTTTTATAAATTATAACCATTTTCAACGAATAATAACGCATAAATCAATCGTATATTCTTCCGATTGCCCGCTCGGCGTCTATTTCCAGAATCAATCGGTTGAAGGTAGCCTCATCAACCATTCCGCTTTCCTCAAGAAGAAATACCGATTGCATATATCTTATTGAGTTTTCGGTAGAGCGACTAAAATAGCTTGCGTTGTTATCAAGCTCAATTTCAGAATATGTTATCCTTAGTTCATTAAGTAGAGAGTTGATCACTGCGACGTCGCTTCCATGATCTCCGTATTTAATAGGGAATCCGCCCGATGATAATATATATCCTCGCATTGCACTTTCCGTTTCGCTTTTATAGTAAGCGGAATATAGAGCATCAAAGGTATTGTAATCAACGACCCCTCTCGCCGGAATTCCGCCACTCTCCTGAAACGCTTTTACGGCGTTCGCCGTTTCTTCTCCGTACACTCCGTCTATCGCAACTTTCGGTATATCTCCGCTTCTGTCGGAAAAAAAATGCAAATAGGTCTGAACCTCTTTTATTGCTTCGTCATTCTCGTAAATCTTATACATATCAGCCACCTATATTATAACCGGGATATTGCCCTCTGATAACAGTTGATCCGTTATAAAGATCATCGTAAACGTCGGTCACAGCCTTCCAAGTCTGTGCCGAAACGCGCTCGGGATCACCGGGGATATCGAATATTTCTTTAAACTTTGCAACCGCCGCCGCAGTTTGCTCGCCGAATATACCGTCCGCGCCGACTCTTGGGATATCAGTGTAAAAGCGCCCGATATAATTAAGATATTCCTGCAACGCTTTGACGTCATCTCCTTCTATACCAACGCGTAATATCCGTCCCGGAAAGGGAAGAAGAACCCCTTCCGAAAATTCAAACGAGACCGATGAGATCAGGCTATAGTAGGTATTCTGGATTCTATCCCAATCTATCCTGTCGACTACACCGTCCGCGGGTAGATCGTAGGTTTTCTGGAATGAAATGACTGAATTCTTCGTTCCGCTTCCGAAAACGCCGTCCACGCTAAGCCGCATAACGCTCGGAACGAAGGTTGCAATATATTCAAGATAATATTGCAAGGTAAGCACTCCGGATGATGCGTCACCTTCGGAAAGACGACCGGGGTACTGAGTTGAAAGATCCTCAAGCCTTAGACCTTCCGAATTGACGGTTTGCAAACGTTTCACGGCATTATATACGTTCTGAATTCTGTTCCATGTAGCTCTTCCGACGATTCCATCAACGGTCAGATTGAACACTTCCTGAAATTTTCTTACCGCTTCAGTCGTCGAGGAATCGTAAAATCCGTCAGTCGGATAAATTTTCGGAATTCCGGGGAAATTAGTAGATATACGGTTAAGGCGGATTTGCACGTATTCAACGTCTTGACCCGTATCTCCCTCTCCAAGAGGGATCGGGGGCGCGCTTCCGCTTACGTTTGCAACCTCAACGTTACTAACGATCTCTATATCGTCTCCGTAATAGCGCTTCAGTATTTCTATATAGTTCAAGCCTTGATTCGCAAGCTCGACCGAGCCCCATTGGGAAAGCCCGTTGCAATTAACCTCAACTCCGTCGCAGAACGTAGCAAAAAGCGGCTCTATAAATCCGCGCCTTCGTATATAGCTATCAAATATCTCGTCGACGATCTCTGATATATTCGCAAAAATATTACGC
>JAZLEH010000017.1:0-2988 GCA_045615165.1 Eubacteriales bacterium
CCCCATTGGGAAAGCCCGTTGCAATTAACCTCAACTCCGTCGCAGAACGTAGCAAAAAGCGGCTCTATAAATCCGCGCCTTCGTATATAGCTATCAAATATCTCGTCGACGATCTCTGATATATTCGCAAAAATATTACGCTGATATATATAAGTCTGATCATAAGCGGGAGAAGAGGTTATATCAAAATCTCTGCCCGCTACTCTGTAAAACTCGGTATAAACTCTGTTGAGCGCCACTGATATCTGCGCCATAACGTTGGATTTTATCGCTTCGCGAGGCCATGACGGATAGATTTCACTACTGGCGACGTTCTTTATGTAATCTGCAAAATTCTCGGTAACGTTCTGCGCATCGCTCGACGGCGCGCCAAGGTGAACGACTATCGTTTCGGGTATCGTTGGATATTTGATCATAATTACTCCAGCATCTCGTTTTCTCTTACGATGGTATCAAGCGTGTTTCGCGGATAAGTCACGCCTCTTTCGTGTATTTTGTAGGGGATCATATTTATGGGCTGAATCGTTTCTTCACCTTCAAAAACGGCTACGTTAAATATCCTCTTTACGTAAAATCCGTCCGCGAATATCTCTATATTATAATTAGCATACGGCGCACCCGGAGGATTTGGTGAGGTAGATAACGAGCGTGGCGGAGCAGGGAGGTCGAGCCTTCTGCTTACTCCGTCGATATCCGTGAGGATCGAGTATCTGACGAAGCGGTTTTCTTCATCCGCTCCGTATATTCTGACAACGACGCCCGAGGTTGGCAATGCGCCGCCGGCACTCGTCGCATTGATTATAAGCGATCCGATTTTATCAAATTTCAATATACGCTCCCTCCTTAGGATATATAAGATTAATTTTGTGTTTTTTGCTATTGACTTTAAGGATAAAATAATATATAATATATACGAAATAAAATAAATTCTTATGGAGAGACTACAATGAAGGATTCTTTATACGGTGAACTTAGTGTTATTGGTATGCGCGGATGCGAGGATTTTGCAGCGCAGATCGACGCATATCTTAAGGAGTGGAGACGCCATGACAACGACGGCACTTTCCTTGTTGACGCTCCTTGCCCCAGATTCGGCAGCGGCGAAGCAAAGGGTACTGTTCGCAACTCTTTAAGAGGTAACGACGTTTACATTCTTTGCGACGTATTCAATCACGGCGTAACCTATAATATGTACGGCATGACCGTGCCTATGAGCCCCGATGATCATTTCCAGGATCTTAAGAGAATTATTGGCGCTATCGGCGGTAAGGCTCGCAGAATCAACGTTATTATGCCTATGCTTTACGAGGGAAGACAGCACAAGCGCTCCGGTAGAGAGTCTCTTGACTGCGCTCTCATGCTTCAGGAGCTTGCAAGCATGGGAATCACCAATATCATAACCTTCGATGCACACGACCCCAGAGTACAGAACGCAATTCCTCTTCACGGATTTGAGAACGTTCGCACCTCTTATCAGATGATCAAGGCTCTTCTCAAGGTTTATCCCGACATCAATATCGACCCCGAAAGCACGATGATCATCTCTCCCGATGAGGGCGGTATGAGCAAGTGTATGTACTATTCTTCCGTCATGGGAATCGACCTTGGTATGTTCTACAAGCGCCGTGACTATTCCGTAATAATCAACGGTAAGAACCCCATCGTTGCGCACGAATATCTCGGACGCGACGTATCCGATAAAGACGTTATCATAGTTGACGATATGATCTCCTCCGGCGACTCGGTTATCGACGTTGCACAGCAGCTTAAGTCCAAGGGCGCAAAGAGAATCTTCGTATTCGCTTCCTTCGGCCTCTTCTGCAACGGTCTTGAGAATATGGACAAGGCTTATAAGGATGGTATCATCTCCAAGATCTTCACCACCAACCTCGTATACAGAATGCCCGAGCTTCTTGAGAGAGAATGGTATCAGGAGGTTAACCTCTGCAAGTATACCGCGTACATCATCGATACTCTCAACCACGACAGAACAATAAGCAACCTTCTTGATCAGTCCAAAAAAATCCACACCCTTCTTGATAGCTACAAGAAATAAAACCATATGGGATTTCTCTGTTAAAGGAGTAATCCCATTATTTAAATAACGGAGAAAAAATGAGAATAACCCTTGAATCAGATTACGCGTTGCGTATAATAAGCGCGCTTGCAAGGCACGACGGAATAGTTGACGCAAAGACTTTGTCCGAGGAAACCTCCGTCACCCTTCAGTTCACGCTTAAGATCCTTCACAAGCTGGTTCGCTCGGATATCGTCAGATCGTATAAGGGCGTGCGCGGTGGATACAGTCTTAATATGCATCCGACCGATATTACCTTAAAGAAGGTTATTGAAGAGATCGACGGCCCGATAGTTATGGTAAAATGCGTCGAAAGCTCGGAGTGCTGCGCGCTCAATCAGGAAAAAACGGGATGCATATATCACCATATCTTTGAGACCCTAAGTCTTGACGTTGCCAAAAAGCTTGCAGGAATAACCATCGCAGACGTATTAAACAAAAATTATTCTATAAATTAAAGGAAATGCAAAATGCTGAGAGTATCTAAAATTTCATTTCCCGGACTTGGAATAGGCGAGTTTTCGATAGATAGCGTTGCTTTCTCGATCGGTGGCACTGAAATTGCGTGGTATGCCCTGATAATCACGCTCGGAATGATCCTCGCATCGATCCATATCGTTTTCAGAGCGAAGCAGGTTGGAATAAGCGCCGACACGATGATCGACTATATAATCATAACGATCCCTTGCGGAGTAATAGGCGCGAGAATATATTACGTGGCCTTCTCGGATCACGAGTTTTCAAGCTTCCTTGACGTTATCAATATACGAAACGGCGGTATAGCAATATACGGCGCGCTTATCGCAGGCGCGATAACCGTTTATATCATCACGAGAGTGAAAAAGATCCCATTCCTTACGATAGCCGATATCGTTACTCCGGGAATCCTTCTTGCACAGGGAATAGGTCGA
>JAZLEH010000018.1:0-3376 GCA_045615165.1 Eubacteriales bacterium
TTCCATCACCACAGAGCGTCGGATGACGCCGAGGTTCTGGGTCGCATTTTTATTGAGATGCTTCGCAGACTGCAAAAAGAGGGACTTCGTGATTTTGAGAGCGTAATTGCCGCTATGAGTGAGAGTGTTGATCCCGTAAAGCTCAGCGCTCACCATATGATCATTCTTGCCAAGAACGCCGAGGGCCTGAAGAACCTCTACAAGCTGATTTCGTACAGCTATCTAAATTATTACGGCGGATTCGGAAGGCAGAAAAAGGTTCCGAGAATACCCAAGACCGTTCTTGAACAGCATAGAGAAGGTCTTATTATTGGCTCTGCTTGCGTTTCGGGCGAGCTGTATGATGCTATTCTTGAGGGTAAGAAGGCAGAGGAGATTGAGGAGATAGCCGAGTTTTACGATTATCTTGAGATCCAGCCTCTCTGTAACAACCGTTTCCTTATTGCAGAGGGTAAGGTTGCCGATGACGAGGCTCTGCGCGATATAAATCGCCGTATTCTTGCTCTCGGCAGAAAGCTTGGAAAAACGGTTTGTGCTACTTGTGATGCTCACTTTGTAAATCAGGAGGATGAGATTTACCGTCGTATTCTTCTTGCAGGTATGAAATTTAAGGATGCCGATAAGGATGAGCCCATATATCTGCGCACGACCGACGAAATGCTTCTTGAATTTGAATACCTCGGAAAAGAAGCCTGCGAGGAGGTCGTAATCGATAACCCCAATAAGATCGCGGATATGTGCGAAAAGATCCGCCCGATCCCCGAGGGCAAATACGAGCCCACCATTCCCGGTGCAAACGAGGAGCTTACCGAATCCTGCTGGAAAAGAGCGCGCGATTGGTATGGCGACGAAGTTCCCGAGGTGGTTTCCGTAAGACTTGAAAAGGAGCTTAATTCCATAATCAAGAACGGATTTGCCGTGCTTTATATGATCGCCGTTAAGCTCGTTGCCCATTCCGAAAGCCTCGGATACCTTGTAGGATCGAGAGGCTCGGTTGGCTCGTCGCTCGTTGCGACTCTTTCGGGTATATCAGAGGTTAACCCTCTTCCTCCGCATTACAGATGCCTTAAGTGCCGCCACAGTGAATTTATTACGGATGGCTCTGTCGGCTCGGGCTTTGACCTTGAGGATAAGGCTTGTCCTGTGTGCGGTGAGATGATGTATCAGGACGGTCACGATATCCCGTTCGAGACCTTCCTTGGATTCTACGGTGATAAATCTCCCGATATCGACCTTAACTTCTCGGGTGACGTGCAGGGTAGAGTACATAAGTACACCGAGGAGCTCTTCGGTCAGGGTCACGTGTTCCGTGCGGGAACGATTGGTACTCTCGCATCGAAAACCGCTTGGGGCTACGTTGCAAAATACCTCGAAGAGCGTAAGATCGCAATTCCAAAGGCTGAAATCGGCCACATGGTAACCAAGCTCGAGGGTATAAAGAAAACCACGGGTCAGCACCCCGGCGGAATCATAGTCGTTCCCACCGAGTACGAAATATACGATTTTACCCCCGTTCAGCACCCCGCAGACGACCCGAACTCGGATATCATAACGACTCACTTCCAGTTCTCGTATCTCCACGATACGATACTTAAGCTTGACGAGCTCGGCCACGATATTCCGACGAAGTATAAGATGCTTGAAAAATATACGAACACCAGCGTTCTCGACGTTAAGATGAACGACCGCTCGGTATATGAGCTCTTTGCTTCGACTAAGCCCCTTGGCATAACGCCCGACCTTATCGGCGGATGCCTTCTCGGAACTTACGGAATCCCCGAAATGGGAACTCGCTTCATTCAGCAGGTTCTTATCGACGCACAGCCCAAAACCTTTGCCGACCTTTTGCAGATTTCGGGACTCACTCACGGAACTGACGTTTGGCTCGGTAATGCGCAGGAGCTTATCAAGGCGGGCACTTGTACGATTTCCGAGGTTGTGGGAACTCGTGACGGTATCATGCTTTACCTCATTCAGAAGGGTCTTGATAACTCAATGTCCTTTAAGATAATGGAGGACGTTCGTAAGGGTAAGGGTCTTAAGCCGGAATACGAGGCGGCAGTGCTTGAGCACGGCGTGCCCGATTGGTATATCTGGTCGTGCAAGAAGATCAAATACATGTTCCCGAAGGCGCACGCGGCGGCGTACGATATGTCCGCGATCCGTCTTGGTTGGTATAAGATATATTACCCGATGGAGTTCTACGCGGCATTCCTTACCGTTGCTCCCGGCGGCTTCGATGCAGAGATCGTCGGCGGCGGATATTCGGGTGTTAACGCCGCGATCAAGGAGATCGAGGAAAAGGGGAACGAAGCCTCCGCAAAGGAGAATGAAACCTGCCAGACCCTCTATCTTGTAAGAGAGGCGATGGCAAGAGGCGTCAAATTCCTCTCCGTAGACCTCAAAAAGTCGGACGCGACCGCATTCCTTCCCGAGGACGGTAAGATAAGAATGCCCTTCAACTCGCTTGCAGGTCTTGGTGACAAGGCGGCAGAGAAGATCATTGAAGCAAGAGACAACTACGACATATACTCGATAGAGGAGCTTCGAGAGCGCACCGGTATATCGAAGGCGGTAATAGACCTTCTTCGCCGCAATCACGTTCTTGACGGACTTACCGAGACCAACCAGTTCTCATTCTTCTGATATAAAATACAAGCGTCCACCGTTTTTTCGGTGGACGCTTATGTAAATCTACTTTATTAAAAGTAATAGGAGAAGCATAATTCCGCATTCCTTGTCTGCCTCCTTGGTAAAGAAGAGGAAAAGGGCGATCGCAATTATTATGATCTCCTCGCTTCCGAGCTTGAATTCTCCGTCACCAAGAAAATTGAAGGATGAAAGTATACCTCCGAGAGGCATTCTTTTGAGTATTGAGCTTTTTAATACCTCACCTCCCGCGCTCGCCTCTACGGCTTCCTCCGTGACCTCGCTTCTCTCCTCTGAAAAGGTCGTGCCGTCGTAATTCTTCGGCAGGGAAATCTCCCTTTCGTTTGGGTAATAGGTTCTCGTGTACATTATTTCGTCCTCATCATATCGAGAATTTCCGCGATTGAGATCATCGAGTCTATCGCTCGCCCCCGCTCGGATGAAACGTAGGGCTTTATAGCCGAAAGAAGAGCCTTTCGCCTTGCGGCGCTCTCCCTTTCTTGGATGGGGATCCTTTGGATATCCTTCTTTTCTTCGATCTCACCCGGCTCATTGCCGTCGTTTTTTTCACCTTTTTCGCCAAGTGAGCGTATTTCCTCGATAAGCTTCGGATTTTCCATAATCAGACTGACGATTTTCGATAAATCAGTTTCGGACATAATACCACCTAATTTTTGTTTTTATAGTTGTTTATTATTCGCGCGGCGTCCATCATTCCGAGCTTCTC
>JAZLEH010000019.1:0-17109 GCA_045615165.1 Eubacteriales bacterium
GTGTGGCGGAGAGAAAGGGATTCGAACCCTTGAAACCGTATTAGGGTTTACACGATTTCCAGTCGTGCGCCTTAGACCAACTCGGCCATCTCTCCACGCGACTCCTACATTATAGCAGAAGAAGAATGAAATGTCAAGAGATTTTTTAATCTTTTTGGCAGATTTTTTTGAATTTGTGAAAAAATTATCTTGACAAAACACATCTCTTTACATATAATAATATTATATATTTGACCTAGGAGTGATATAGATGAGTTTAAAAGTTTTAAAGTTTGGTGGATCGTCGCTTGCAGATGCGGCACACTTCCGCCAGGTAGCTGATATTGTTAAGGCTGAGCCCGAAAGAAGATACGTAGTAGCTTCCGCACCCGGTAAGCGTATGAGCGGTGACACTAAGGTTACCGACCTCCTCTACAAATGCTATGAGCTTTCCGTAAATGAAGAGGACGTTACCGAAGTATTGGAAGAGATCAAGACGAGATATAACGATATAATCAACGATCTTGGCATTGATCTTGACCTTACCGAAGCTTTTGAAAAGATTCGTCTTTCTCTTCTTCACAACACGGGAAGAGATTATATAGCATCGCGCGGAGAATATCTTAACGCGATGGTGCTTGCAAAGTATCTCGGATTCGATTTTATCGATGCAAAGAAGGTGATCTTCTTCAAGGAGAACGGTGCGTTTGATTCCGAGAGAACGAACGACGTGCTTCGTGATTGCCTTGCAAAGCACGAATATGCGGTTATCCCCGGATTCTACGGCTCAATGCCTAACGGAACGATCAAGACGTTTTCCCGCGGTGGATCGGATATTACCGGTTCTATCGTAGCGAGAGCGGCTTCCGCAACTCTTTATGAGAACTGGACCGACGTTTCCGGCTTCCTTATGGCGGACCCCAAGTGCATCGATAATCCCAAGCCCATCGACAAGATCACTTATAAGGAGCTTCGCGAGCTTTCTTATATGGGAGCAACCGTTTTGCATGAGGATGCAATTTTCCCCGTAAGATATTCCAAGATTCCGATCAACATTCGTAACACCAACCGTCCTGACGACAAGGGTACTTATATCGTTCCGCAGACCGATGATATCAGCGATGACGTTATCACCGGTATTGCAGGAAGAACAGGATTCTCAACCATCACGATTGAGAAGGATATGATGAACGCAGAGCTTGGCTTTGGTCGCCGTGTTCTTCAGGCAATAGAGGAGAACGGAATCTCGTTCGAGCATTTCCCCTCGGGTATCGACACTATGTCCGTTGTTGTCTCTTCAAAGGAGCTTCAGGCTAAGCGCGCTGACGTTATGGCTGATATTTGTAAGGCGGTTAACCCCGAGAACATCTTCGTTGAAGAGAGCCTTGCGCTTCTCGCAGTCGTTGGTCGCGGAATGGTTAAGGCGAAGGGAACTGCGGCTCGTATCTTCACTGCACTTGCAAACGCAGGCGTTAATATCAGAATGATCGACCAGGGATCGAGCGAGCTTAATATAATCGTCGGAGTTGATTCCAACGACTATCTTCCCGCACTCAGAGCTATATACTATGAATTCGTAAAATAATTTATAAAATCCACCCCATGGGGTGGATTTTTCATTGACTTTCATTTCTTTCGGTGATATAATATAATTGCTTTTGGAGGTTAGAAATGGAAACTAATTTGAAAACAAAGCGTTTTGATTATACGTGGGTTATAATTGCTTTATCATTCCTTATGGTAATGATCTCGCTTGGATTTACAAGCTCGACTAAATCGCTTTTCCCGGATGAAATAGCCAAGGATCTTGGTGTCGCTCGAAGCCTTGTTGCAATTGGTGAGAGCTGTCGATATATAACTACTGCGGTAGTTACGATATTCTTTGGACCGCTTATTTCGAAATTTGGTCCGAAGAAGCTTATCTGCTTTGGTTACGTATTCCTTATTTTGTCGATGCTTCTTTATTCCTTTGCGAATGATCTTATCGTTATTTATATAGCCGGAACCTGCCTTGGTGTAGGTCTTTCGTTTACAGCCACCTCGATGGTTGGGTATATAGTTGGCGTCTGGTGCTCAAAGAATAAGGGAACTATAATGGGCGCAGTTCTTGCGGCTAACGGTATCGGCGGAGCTATCGCGATATCCGTCGCGGGTAATATCATCGATCCTAACGTCGTCGGAAGCTACCGAACAGCCTACAGAGTTATCGCAACCGTTCTTCTCGTTACGCTCGTTATTCTTGCAATTTTCCTTCGCGATAAGAAGACCGATGACTCAAACGCTCCGAAGTCCACTAAAAAATCTCCCAAGCGCGGACAGGATTGGGTTGGTATCGAATTTTCCGATGCAATCCGTAAATTCTATTTCTGGGGCGCTTTGATCTGTATTTTCTTTGCAGGCGTTATTCTGCAGGGAACTCACGGTATCGTTAAGATGCACCTTACGGGTGTCGGAATAGATTACAGTAAGGTGATTCCGCTTCTTTCACTCGGCTCTCTCTTCGTTTCGATAGCAAAATTCCTTACAGGATTCATATATGATAGGTTCGGTGTGAGAATAACATCAAGCTGGTGTATGACGATTGCAGTCATTTCCTCACTTCTGCTCGCGGTAGTTAAAGGAAACAGCACCGGTCTTGTACTTGCGATAATCTACGTTGTAATTTCTCAGTTTGCGCTCCCGCTTGAGACGATAATGCTACCGATCTATGCGGCGGATCTTTTCGGTAAAAAGTCTTACCCCAAGATTCTCGGTATCTTCGTTTCGGTCAATACCGCAGGATATGCCGTTGGCTCGCCTATGATGAACCTTTGCTACGATATTTTTGGTACGTATTCATATGCGCTGTATGTCGTTGGCGCAATTATGCTCATTATGCTTCTTCTTATGCAATACGTTGTTTCCAGCGCTCATAGTGAACGCAAGAGGATTGAAGCAGTTATCGAATCGGAAGAGACCGTGGCAATTATCTAAAAATATATCCGGCTGATGAAGTCTGTTTAAACGAGTTAGCCCATTAATTCTTAAAATCGGTTTCATCAATTGAAACCGATTTTTGCATTTTTTTACCGAAAATGATAATATATTTCTATTTGAATAGCTTATAAAATGGTATAATTTTTATAAGGGTGAATATTATGAATGAAAATATGCTAAAAAACTTCTCGCTTATCGCAGGTGTTGATTGCACCGTTTTTGACGTAAGGTTAAAGAAGTTTGAGGACGTCACAAAAACCTTTTGCAACCGATGCCCACGAAGGTGCGATTATATAAACACACATCTTTATGGATGCTATGAATCGGTAAGATGGGATAACAGATATATATATTATTGTCCGCTTGACCTTATTTTTATCGCTATCCCTATAAAGGATGAATTTAATATCCTTGGAAGCGGTATCATCCTCGGTCCGATGCAGATGGGTGAGCTTGAGGATTTCGAAAAGGTTCCCACAGTCCCCGATATGCAGACCGCGCGCGTAAACGCGCTTGCCGAGGTTGGCGCTACATTGTTTTCTGATTCAGCACCAAGCGGCACGAAGCAGGACGTCGGTGATTTCCTCAACGCGATTTATAAGGAACTTGAGCTTTTGCCGAAGAGGAAGGAATATCCCCTAAACCTTGAAAAGAATCTTCAGCAGGCGATTTTAGCAGGTGATGAAAAGAAGGCTAAGGAATGCCTTAACAGGCTTCTCGGCGAAATATTCCTTCAATCCAACGCAGAGCTTAACGTTATCAAGGCGAGAGCGCTTGAGCTCCTCGTCTTGCTCTCCCGCTCTGCAATAGACGGCGGCGCTGACGTTGAACAGATATTTGCGCTTAATAATAACTTTATTGACGAGATAGATAATATAAAAACCACGGAGCAGCTTGCCGCGTGGATGTCGAATATTATTAACCGATTCGTCGGATACGTGTTTGATTTCAAGGACGTGCGCCATTCCGCCGTGATAAGAAAGATCGTCGGTTATATCAGATCAAACTATATGAACAAGATATCGCTTGATGCTATTTCCGAATACGTGTATATGAGCAAATCATATATAAGCAAGATATTCAACGAAGAGATGGGAATGAATATTTCGTCTTATATTAATAAGATAAGGATAGAAAAGAGTAAGCATCTGTTGCTTGATGCGTCCTTATCGATCGTTGAGGTGGCAAATCTTGCAGGATTTGAGGATCAGAGCTATTTTTCAAAGCAATTCAAAAACGAAACCGGAATTTCTCCTAAAATATTCAGAGAGAAAAATGGTATTGAGGGTTAGTGGGGCTTGTGATTTATGAATGTTAAAGAATGGATATCATCCGTTATAGATATGAAGGAGAAGTTGCCGATGCCGATTCTCTCATTCCCGTCAGCAAAGCTTATGGGAGTTACCGTCAAGGAGTTAACGAGTAATTCCGATCTGCAGGCTAAGGGAATGAAGCTGATCGCCGACAGGCATAAAACGCTCGCTTCGGTAAGTATGATGGATCTCTCGGTTGAAGCAGAGGCGTTCGGTGCAAAAATTCACTTTGCCGAAGATGAGGTTCCGACCGTCGTAGGTGCGCTCATTCAGTCGCCAAAGGATGCCGAGGCACTTATCGTTCCGTCTGTCAGGGCGGCACGCTGCGGTATTTATCTCGACGCAATTAAGAAGGCAAGGTCTCTTATAACTGACAGACCCTTGCTTGCCGGTGTTATCGGGCCGTTCTCCTTAGCGGGAAGACTTATGGACGTGACCGAGGTTATGATCAACTGCTACACAGATCCGGATATGGTACACGCAGTTCTTGATAAATGCGCAGAGTTTCTTATCAATTTTATAAAAGAATACAGAAAAAACGGGGCAGACGGTGTCGTAATTGCAGAGCCTCTCACGGGAATGCTCTCTCCGACGCTTGCTGAGGAGTTCTCTCAGCCCTACGTTCGCAGGATAATAGAGGCGGTTCAGGATGATGAATTCTGCGTTGTTTATCATAATTGCGGAGACAACGTAATGCTTATGGCGGACTCCTTCAAGAAGCTTGGCGCTATGGCGTATCATTACGGAAATTCGATAAAGCTTTCCGAGATGATTACGAAAATGCCGAGCGAGGTTCTCGTTATGGGTAACGTTGACCCTGCGGGAGTAATTAAGAATGGAAGCGTTGAGTCGGTAAGATCTGCAACGCTCGGCGTTATGAACGAATGCAGGGAATATCCTAATTTCATAATTTCGTCGGGATGCGATATACCGCACGAGAGCAGTTGGGAAAATATAGACGCGTTCTTTAGCACGGTATCGGAATTTTATAAAAATGAAAAGTAATTCGGAATGCAGGATTTTGGTCCTGCCGTCAAATGAAAGTATATATAAGGAGAAGGGAACGCTTCTTCTCGATGCTTTGGCAAGCGGGAATCATAGCGTTTCTGCCGATTGCGGCGGAAGGGGAACTTGCGGAAAATGCAGAGTAAAGCTTCTTAGTGGATCCGTCGCGGGAGCAAGCGTTGATAGCGACGGTTATGTTCTTGCCTGCAGAGCTACCATTATTGAGGATATAACCGTTTTTTACGGTGACTCGCTTCACGGTGGGCTTGAGGATATGAAGGCTTCGTTCACATCCTTGGATAAAAAGAGTGGACTCGGAATCGCGCTGGATATCGGTACGACTACCGTTGCCGCTTGTCTCGTTGACCTCGAGAGCGGTGAGATTACAAAGAAGACCTCCTCGTTAAATCCGCAGAGATCGTTTGGCGCTGACGTGCTTAGCAGGATTCAGGCTTCAAACGAAGGTAAGCTTTTTATGCTCAGGGATGCAATAGTCGCAGAGACGAAAAGAATAATCGACCTTCTTTCCGATGGAAAGCCTGTCGAAGAGCTTGTAATTTCGGCAAATACAACTATGCTCCACCTTTTCCTCGGCGTTGATCCCGCATCGATCGGAGTTTCGCCTTTTGTGGCAGCATTCCTTGACTCAAGAGAGCTTTCAGGTTGCGATATCGGTCTTCCCGTATCGCGCGTAACTCTTTTGCCTTCCGCATCGGCATATATCGGAAGCGACGTCGTATCGGGCGTCGTTTCAACCGATCTTGATCAGGATAAAAGGATCAATATGCTTATTGATATCGGCACTAACGGAGAGATCGTTATATCCGTGGGGGGCAAGCTTTATGCCGCTTCAACCGCCGCAGGACCTGCGCTTGAGGGCGCGTCGATAGAATGCGGCGTCGGTGGAATAAGCGGCGCTATAAAGAAGGTTAGCGTTAATTACGGCGAGCTTGACATTTCGACTATTGACGATGCTTCACCGGTTGGAATTTGCGGTAGCGGACTCATTGACGCTATGGCGATCCTCGTTTCGCAGGGACTTGTTGACGAATGCGGTAATTTCGACTACGACTGTGATTCTCCGCTTTCAGCGCGTCTCGTTGATGATAAATTCTATCTTACGGATAAGATATATATTTCTAAAGCTGATATAAGACAGATCCAGCTCGCCAAATCTGCTTTAAGATCCGGAATTAACACACTTTTCGTTATGAGCGGCATAAATGCGGATAGAGTAGATTCTTATTATATTGCAGGTGGGCTCGGATACTATATGAGCGTTGAAAGCGCGATAACCGTCGGTCTTCTTCCTCCTGAATGCAAGGGAAGGGTTGAAATTTCCGGAAATACGAGCCTTTCGGGAGCGATAGAGGCAATGCTTTCCTCAAGAAAGCTCGATAAAGCGAAGAGCGTTGCAAAAATGATCGAAATAATCGACCTTGCCGGCTCGTCATATTTCCAGAATGAGTTTATAAATAATATTTATTTTAATATATAGGAGATATATTATGCAGATTTTAGAGGAAATTTCAACCTACCTACAGCGCGGAAGAGCGCCCAAGGTTAAGGAGCTTGTTATGCAGGCTATCGAGGAGGGCGTAAGTGCCGAAACAATTCTTGAAGAGGCGCTTCTTTCTTCGATAGGAGTCGTTGGCGAAAAGTTTAAGAGAAACGAGGTCTTCGTTCCCGAGGTTCTCGTTGCAGCTCGTGCAATGAACGCAGGAGTCGAGGTTCTTCGTCCGTATCTCGTTGCTGAAGGCATCAAGAATAAGGGCGTTGCCGTTATCGGAACAGTTAAGGGTGACCTTCACGACATCGGTAAGAACATCGTTAAGCTTATGCTTGAGGGAAAGGGAATAGAGGTTCACGATCTCGGCGTTGACGTTACCGCTGATACCTTCGTTGAGAAGGCGATAGAATTCAACGCAGATATTATCTGCTGCTCCGCACTTCTTACCACCACTATGGCAGAGATGAAGAACGTCGTTCTTAAGCTTGATAAAGACGGCTTGCGCGATAAGATCAAGATTATGATCGGTGGCGCGCCTATTACCGACGAGTTCTGTCAGAGCATCGGCGCGGATTATTACACCGCCGACGCCGCTTCTGCCGCAGACGTAGCGTTAAAGATTTGCAAGAGGGAAATATAAATGTCGATCACAAGCAAAGAGATAATTAAAAGAATAGTTCATCATGATAATCCGACTCGTATCGGTTATAAGTTCCTCGGAGATAATCCGACGGATATTATGTCAATGCCGAGCGTTCGTTTTATCAACCCGAAATACGATAGGTATTCAGAGTGGGGATATTATCCCGAGATCGTCAGCCAAGTTCCATGGTTCAAGGGCGAGGTCCGCGTGATGGAAAACGGAAATATCTACGGAAGATTTGACAGTAAGACGAAGGGTGAATGTATAAAAGGCGTTATACAGGACGGGTGGGAGCTTCTCGAAAGCTTTGTTCCGCCTATGATCGACGAGGATTATGACAGGGAAGTGGAGGCGAAGAATTACGGCGCTTCCGACAAGTATCTTCTCGCAGGCGTTCCGATGGCGGTATTCGCTCCGCTTCGTGATTGCCGCCATATGGATAACGCGCTTATGGACGTTCTCCTTGAGCCGGAAAATATCTGTCGATTCCTTGATATAACTACTGATATTTCGGTTGAAGCGATCAAAAGGACCGCTAAAAACGGCGGCGACGGCGTTATGATATTTGACGACCTCGGTATGCAGCACGCCTTGTTCTTCAGTCCCGATAATTTCAGAGAGACCTTCAAGCCTTACTATAAGAAGCTTGCAGATGCGGCTCATAACGCGGGACTTGATTTCTTCGTTCATTCCTGCGGTAAGGTGACCGATCTGATCCCGGATTTTATCGATGCCGGAGTTGACGTATTCCAGTTTGACCAGCCCGAGCTTCACACCTCGGAGCTTCTTGCGCGTGAATTCGCCGATAAGGCGGCGTTCTACTGTCCGGTTGATATTCAACGAATTATGCCTACCGGTGACAAGGAAACGATAATCAACGGCACTCTCGATATGCTTAACGCCTTCAAGGCTCGCGGCGGAGGTCTTATCGTAAAGGACTACGGCGCTTGGGGCGATATAGCAGTTGAAGAAGAATGGGCGCAATGGGCAAGAGATACCGTAATTAAAAACGCAAAGCTGTAAAAATAAAGACTTGGAATCCGATAGGGAATCCAAGTCTTTATTTTGTTTATTAAATTACTTAAGGCTTGCGAGGATGTCCTCAACCCATGCCTTAACGGTTGCCATCTCTTCGGGAGTAACCTTCTTCATAAACTTGAAGGGAAGACCACCCTTAACGTAAAGGATCTTGTCCTCAAGAACGTTGGAATCGTTGGTCTTAGCCATTTCAACGATCTTTGCCGCATTTTCGGGAGTACCGTCGATTATAAAGGCGATATTAGCGCTGACGCTCTTCTTGATGGAGCGCATGAATCTGCCGAAATCATCGGGCATAGAAGATTTAGCACTTGCAACTACGACGATAAGTCTCTCTCCGTCGCAGGGGTAAGCGGGCATAATGGTATCAGTTGCCTTGTCGGCCTGGATAAGCTTGGTAACCTCATTTGCAATAGCAAGGAGCTTGCCTTTGCCGGTGCGTGTAAGTACGCGCATTCTCATTTGAATTTTCCTCCAAAAAATTAATAACAAAATAATTATATCATACAATTCAAATGAATTCAATAGATAATTTTAAAAAAACGGTCATATGATCATTTTATTGAGTTAATTTTTATCTTTATTATGCCTGTAGTATCAAGAATATCACCATGAAGGATTTCGTCACCTCGGCAATATGCGATAAGAAGCCACTCCTCATCAAGCGCGAAAATCGCAGGGTAGCAAAATCCACGTGTATTATACGTATCGGTCACGATATCAAACGTCTCGCCCGCATCCGTTCTTAAAACCTCACAGCCCTCAAGTATATTTATTGGACCGTAATTCACTCCATCGGTGCTTTTCCTTATTACTATCGGTGTTCTGCCTGCTGTACCGGGATAAAAGGTCCTACCGTTATAATTCGGTATCGGATTATATATCGCGTAATAAACGCCCGATATACGCTTTATCTGCATAGGCGATGCGGGAGAGGTAAAAGCAGAGGGAAGGGGAGTGGAAAAATTAAAGTCAAGCCCCTTGCATTCCGACTGATACTGACATCCGTAATTTGTGCGGAACCACATATAAATTCCCTCGTCCGTTTCCACAGCGCCCGGCTCCTGTAAGCCGTGTCTGTGATTGATTGTATATGCCGATTCAAGATAAAAGCCGCCATCCTCGATCGTCTTTCCGTTATCACGTGATACGAGAAGCGTTGCCATGCCAGGGAGAGCGCACCTGATATTCGGGTAATACGAAGCAGGGAAGATAATTCTTCCGTCAGAGAGTTTAGAGATCCTATCGTTATTTATTACGTAATAACCGCGGCGCGCCTTAAAATCACATCGCTCAGCATCCTCGGGGAAGAAGTTTACACCGTCACGGCTGATACATCTTCCGACGGTTGAAGTCTTGTCAAATTCTTTAATAAGAAAATAGAAGGCAAGGGAAGTGCCGTCATCAAGCGCTGAAACACTCATAAGATTCGAAGCATCAAGAGCGGTCGCATAGGCAATGATCCTATCAAACTCCCAATGCTCGCCTTCATCAGTGGAGCGGAGCAGGGCAATATCGCAGCTGGCGTTATCGTGATCGCTTGATCCGTTATACCTGCTGTATGCAAAAAGTATATCTCCGTTTTTTGCGCGAAGGAAAGAGCCCTCACTGTTTCTCGGATTTCCTTTTGACGGTGTTATCTCATAAACAAGGCGTTTATTATTCATAAGAAGAATACTCCCTTTCATATTTATGAAAATATTCTACCACAAAAGTTCCTTATCCGTCAATACACTAAAAGTACATATTTCTCTCTTTGTGTCCTTTTAATTAAGTAAAATAGGGGATATCAAATATATATCCAATTATACAAAATGAAAATTTTGTATAATTGAGGGAACACAAAATAGCGAAAATAGGCGTTTTTGCCCTATTTTATAGCCTATATATGATATTATGCACCTTTAATACGATTATGAGTATTTCGATTAAATTCCGTATACTCTCTACGATGCGTTGTATTTAAATAATTTTATACGGATATTAATACTTAAACTACTTGAAAAAAACGAGCGTATCATATATAATATATTTGATAGAAAAACGGAAAAAACGGAAAAATCATAGGGAAGTCGCAAATTCTGAAAAATGCTATCTCTCGCTACTCTGCATATATTTTTTGCGCGTTGCTTCCCCGCCCCGCAGATGTCGCTCGGATTTGTTTATCTCAAATATCTCTTTTACCGCGCTATAAAGCGTCGGATTGATATATCTGAGCTTATATGAAAGATCTTTATGTACGGTGCTTTTGCTGATTCCGAAATATGAAGCTGCGCTTCTTACCGTTGCACCGGTCTCTATCACGTAATCGGCTATAGTTTCGCATCGTTCTCTGTTAAAACGTTTATTCATAAGTAAAACTCCCATAAATCCTATTCGTTAGATTATATGAAAGCGGTTAAAAATAAATGATCAAGGAAGATATTAAATTTCAGAATTCGGTTGTTTTTGAAGGTATGACCTCAATTCGATCCATCATTAAGGGCAATGAGATCGGATGCAACGACCGTCAGATAACGAAAATTCTATATGATAAAGAAAAATATTCAAAAATAGCGAAAAATATAGGATATTTGAAAGCAGTATCTAATAATTATAGGTTCACAGTTGAGGAATCCACAACAGACGAGCTTGAGAAAATGACCCTTGGTTCGTCTCACGGAGGTATAATTGCTATCGCAAGCGACAGAAAAATCCCCTCACTTGATGAGTCCTCCCCTATCATTGAAAACGGATTTTACTGCATGATCCAAGGTATTGAAGATCCATATAACTTCGGCTATTCCCTTCGCTCCCTTTACGCTACGGGATGCGACGGCGTCATCCTTCCGGAGCGAAATTGGATGAGTGCGGCGGGCGTCGTTGCAAGAAGCTCAGCGGGAGCGTCGGAGCTATTCCCTGTTTTCACCTCGTCTGCGGAATTTTCGGCTGACCTCTTCCACCAAAAAGGATATACGATCGTCTGTGCCGACGAGCGCACAGATAACGTGCTCGGTGAATGTGAGCTTAAAAAGCCTATACTCCTTATAGTTGGCGGCGAAAAACGTGGAATATCAAGAGCGCTTCTTGATAAAACAGATATACTCGTTAAGATCAATTACGCAAGAGAATTCAATGCTTCCCTTTCGGCGGCATCTGCAACGACTATGTTTGCCTACGAAATTATGCGTCAAAACAGCAAATAACGTAAAAAACGGTGAGATTTACTCACCGTTTTCGTTTTTATCTCTTACAACCGCAACCGCCGCCCGACTGCTCGGATTGAGTCGTAGTCATAATGGTAGTTTTAAACTGATTTACCGGGAACGGCATAGAATTGAATAAAGCGCAGGGATCGCTATCATTCGTTGCGGCTATGCATTCCTTATCGGGAATCGAGTAATCGGTAGCCTGGATCAGAAGCTGAGCCTCACGCTCGAGTCTTATGATCGAGAACACGCCGAAGGAAACGTAAAGCCTGGGCGCGCCGTCCTGAGAATCAGCGAGGAGCTGACCGTCAATGCATCCGCAAACCGCCTCGGGAATTTCGCAAGCGCAGCTGCATCCGCAGCAGCAGGAGGGAGTGCAATCAAGAACCTTTGTGCTTAGGACGACCGGCTCGACAGTCTCGACTACGGCAACGGGGTCGTTATTGCTCATCGTTTCAAGGTTGCCGATACTACAGTAGTTATTTTCGGGCGAGGAGGAATAGCTGATAACGCTTCCCTCTCCTCCGTAAAGTATAACTTCCTTTTCAAGAACCGCAATTCCCGCAAACTGTTCGCTTCTGCCCATTCCGTGACATGCTTCAAGCTCGACCTTTACGTAATAACGAACGGTTACTCTGTAAAAGCCTCTATTGAACGGAACCTCGTCTATTCCTACGTATGCCCAGATAAGGCTTGCGTTTCTCGTTCTTACGTTAGTTGCGTTTGAGATGATGCTCTCACCGCACTGTGTGAGGTAAACACGGGTATTTTCAAAGCAATCTCTGTCCCTGCAAGAGTCCAGAACTCTCCTCGTTGATATGCAAACAGTTCCGGAAGACTCATTTTGGGAGCAAAATCTTGTATTTTTGTTTTCTTGCATTATAATGACCATTCCTTATGCAATAATTATAGCGTCGGAATTATACCGAGCTTTGTTATTATTTTATGCAAGATGGCAAAAAGCGTTAAAAAAGGACGCGGATAAACCGCGTCCTTATAAGTTTTATTAAGCGTAAGCCTTGATGCCTGCAGGGCACTCTTCAACTGCAATTGAAGCCGTCATAACGATGTTAACGTTCTCCGAGATCGCAGAAAGCTTATTAAGCATAGCCTCGAAAGCTACGGTGTCGTTTTCGCAGATCTTAAGAGCGGAGTCAACGAAAACGTCGGTGATATCATTGTTTGAAGCAAGGATTCCTGCGATAAAGCCATAAAGCGAGATTGCATCGTTGATCTTATATGCATTGGTATCAACCAAGCGAGCCTTATATGTAATATCGTGGGTGAGCTTATCTCCCTTTTCAATGCATACAACCGAACCGTTGGAAGCGTTCGTTGCGTTGTTAGCAAGCTCAATTAAGGTCTTAGTTTTACCTGATCCCTTAGCGCCGATAAATAATTTGATCATGTTGAAATCCTCCTGTGTTATACACTTAAAGACTTGTATTCAAATCTTCTATATATATTTTACACTAAAAGATATTAAAAATCAAGAGTTTTTTGAACATTTTGCGAAAAAACTTTTCGTTTTTTTCGATTATTTTATTCTTTCCTCAAGAGACGCCTTCATATCCTCGTAACCGGGTTTTCCAAGGAGCGCAAACATATTCTTCTTGTATGCTTCAACACCGGGCTGGTTGAAGGGATTTACTCCGAGCATATAGCCTGAAATAGCGCAAGCGATCTCGAAGAAGTATACGAGATAACCGAAGGAATAGGCGCTCTTATCCTCAAGCTCAAGAAGGAGATTGGGTACTCCGCCGTCGTTATGAGCAACAAGGGTTGCAAGTATTGCGGTCTTGTTTACATAGTCAAGCTCCTTGCCCGAAATGAAGTTGAGTCCGTCAACGTTGCTTTCATCATTGGGAATAACGAATTTTGTGCCGGAATCCTTAACGCTTATAACGGTTTCGAAGAGGTTTCTCTTTCCGTCCTGAATATACTGACCGAGTGAGTGAAGATCGGTTGAGAAGATTACGGATGCCGGGAATATTCCCTTCTGATCCTTTCCTTCGCTTTCGCCGTAGAGCTGCTTCCACCATTCGTTAAGCATAAGGGTGTAGGGCTCGTATCCTACGAGGATCTCGGTTGAAAGACCCTTGTTAAGGAACGCGTTTCTGTATATCGCGTATTTCATAGCTTCGTTTGATTCAATTGAGTCGGAAGCAAAGCGAGCCTTAGCGTCGACAGCGCCACTCATCATCTTATCGATATCGATTCCTGCAACCGCTATAGGAAGGAGTCCTACCGCGGTAAGAACCGAGTATCTTCCTCCAACGTCATCGGGAACAACAAATGTTTCGTATCCTGCCGCGTCCGAGAAGCTCTTAAGAGTTCCCCTGCATTTGTCGGTAGTAACGAAGATGTGATTTTTCGCTTCTTCCTTGCCGTACTTGCTTTCAAGAAGCTGTTTGAAAACTCTGAATGCAATTGCGGGCTCGGTCGTAGTACCGGATTTTGATATTACGTTAAGTGAAATATCCTTGCCCTCGCAAATTGAGAGAAGCTCGGTGAGAGCCGTCGTTGAGATATTATTTCCTGCGAAATAAATATCGGGTGTATCCTTTTTGAGCTCGTTATAGAGCGGGCTCTTAACGAATTCAATAGCCGCACGAGCGCCGAGATACGAGCCGCCGATTCCTATAACGACGAGTATATCGGAATTCTCTCTGATCTTTTTAGCCGCAACCTTGATTCTTTCGAATTCTTCCTTATCATAACATTCGGGAAGGTCGTACCATCCGAGGAAATCCGCTCCCTCTCCGCTCTTTTCCTTTACCTGCTTAAGCGCGCTTTTTGCCGCCTCGCAGAGGCCGTTTATCTCTTCTTTAGTTACAAACTGATCTGCAAATTTAGTTGATAAATTAAGTGACATTGTTTTTACCTCCATTAATTATAAATAAATTATACTACAATTATCCGAGGTTTTCAATAGCAATTTATGCTATTAACTAAAAATATTTTTGATAAGGCGTATGAAAATATCGAAGTAACTTAATTTATCTGATCCGCACTTTACGAATATATCCGATTCTCCTATTTTCACGCCGTCTATTTCATAAATTATCTTGCCTATCACCTCGTTTTCGACAACCGGCGCCGAGAGGTATTCGGGGATATCATAAACGAGGTTGATCTTCTTTATCTTGCCCTTTTCAATAACCGTTTTGAATTTTGTTGAATATGCGATAAGCTTATCAACCTTCCCCTTCGTAACCCTTATTTCCTCGACGATCTTCTCGTCCTCGGAGTAAATTGAATAGTTCGAAAATCCGTAATCAAGCAAAGCTCTTGCGGCTTCGTTACGCTCGTCTCTCGTTTCAGCGCCCATTATAACCGCTATAAGCTGCATTCCGTCTCGCTTTGCGGCGGCGCTGATACAGTAACCGGCTTTGTCAGTCGATCCCGTTTTAAGTCCGTTACATCCGTCGTAGTATCTTACGAGGCGGTTTGTGTTTGTCAGGGTGAATTCACCGTTTCTTATCGTATCCTGCCATAGCGATGCGTATTTTGTTATCAGATCATACCGTATAAGATAGCGCGACATTATGGCGATGTCGTATGCGCTCGTGTAATGAGCCTTTGTATCATCGTCAAGACCTGTGACGTTTTCAAAATTCGTGTTTTGAAGTCCAAGCTCAATGGCGCGCTTATTCATCATATCGACGAATGCGCCCTCACTTCCGTATATAAGCTCCGCTAAGGCGACGGCGGCATCGTTTGCGCTTGCTATTACCGTGCATTTTAAGAGCTCCTCAACCGTCATTCGCTCCCCTTCTTCGAGGAACACCTGACTTCCACCCATTGACGCCGCATGCTTGCTTATAACGACCTCGTCGGTAATCTTGATCCGATCATCCTCGATCGCCTCCACTACTAAAAGGAGCGTCATAATTTTGGTTACGGATGCAGGCGCAAGCCTCTCATCCTTGTTTTTTTCATACAATATAGTTCCTGTTTCGGCTTCTATAAGCAATGCGGATTTTGCCTTGATATTTACCGTGACCGACGCCTGCGCGCTTGTGCCTTCCGCTGCCGATGCGTTGATTCCGAATGACACGAGCAAGGCAAAAAGAAGTAAAAATGCAATTAACTTTTTCATATCTGTCTCCTCTTTTCGTTTATAGATAAATATATTAATAAGCTTGGAGATTTATGAAATTTTAAATTTGTTAATTTTTCGTTTTGCTTATTGTATTTATATTAAGTTTATGATATAATTATTAAGAATGTATATTATTAAGGAGATAAACTCTTTGGAAAATAATAATCAGAAGAAAAAGCGCTTCAGGCTCTTTGACTCTCAGCGCGAGGGCAAGGGTGTAAGTAAGAACACGGTCAAGCTTGAACCCGGTCTTAAACGCTTTTTTATATCCTATAAAGATTGCTTTGGCAAGCTGGTATCGGTAAATATATTCTTTATTCTCGGTAATTTCCCGATAATTTTCCTTATTGCCGCCCTTTCCGGTGTAACGCAGAATGACGTGTTTATGCCTCTTTCCGATACGTTCCAGAATTTAAACGGAATTATAGCCGCGGACGGTATTACCCCGTATAAGATGGCGCTGTATTCGATTGAGGGCTTGCAGAGTGCTTCATACGCACCAACCGTATGGACTTATATATTCTACGGTATTGGCGCTTTGACTATCTTTACTTTCGGTATAGTAAACGCAGGAACGGCATACATAGTTCGTAATATGGTTTCGGGTGAGCCCGTGTTCGTATGGAATGATTTCTGGTATGCGGTTAGGCGTAATTGGAAGCAGGCTCTTCCTTTCGGAATCATTGATGCAGGTATATGCTTCATTCTTATTTATAATATTTATTCTCTCTTTACTTCCCTTACGAACTTCTGGTTCTCCATGATGTTCTGGAGCTACGTTATAATATTTATCGTATATTTCTTTATGCGATTTTATATGTACGTGCAGATGGTAACGTTCAAGCTCACCGTATTCAAGATGATAAA
Organism: Eubacteriales bacterium; assembly: GCA_045615165.1. Classification (GTDB taxonomy): domain Bacteria; phylum Bacillota; class Clostridia; order Oscillospirales; family CAG-272; genus UBA1740. Next base: position 16,625 of record JAZLEH010000019.1, read on the forward strand.
GAACTCATTCATTCTTGCACTTATCGGATTTAAGAGAAATATTATGGCTCTTCTTGGATGCATTGCAGTCGTTATTCTTGAGATAATGTTCCTCTTCGGAATGGGCGGAATTCTTGTTTCCATCGCGGTTGCCGCGCCGCTTGCCATTATGTTCTCCACATTCGCTTTCATGAAGGTTTACGCTTCTTATTTCAAGATCAAGGAGATCATGATCGATCCTTATATGGCTGAACACCCCGAGCTTAATCAGAATCAGGGATACGGCGATGAGGATGATGATGAGATCATTATGCGCGATGATGTTACCGAGCGCGAGCGCCTTGCCGAGATCAAAAGAAGAAACGGTATTGAAGATTAAAAAATAACTGTTAGAGAATTGAACGCACAAGCCTTGCGATGATAAATTTTTGCGTCATTCATCGTCACTTGCTTTGTAAGTGAGGATTAACTAATTTAAGAACCTTGCCCTCGGGCAAGGTTCTTTT
>JAZLEH010000020.1:0-3598 GCA_045615165.1 Eubacteriales bacterium
GTTACTGCCTTTTCATCATCGCTGAAGGTGTCCTTAACTGCGTTATAGGACTGATCGGCAAGGCATCCGCAGGATGCGTGAGCGGCAAGTATCTCGTCGAACGCGTCGTGGGTAGCGTTCTTGTTGTTTATCTTATACATCTCGTTAAGGTAGTTAACGAGGGTCACCATAAGAGTTGCTTCCTCGGTCTTGCAACCGTAATCAGCGTGCTTAAGAACAGCCGCCGCATACTGAGCGAGGTCGACCTTTATGTTGTAAACGAGGTCATAGGTCTTGCCCTCGTGGTTAACCGTGAATGAAAGATAGTAGTTAAGCGCAGCGGTAGGATTATTTGCGTTTACGTAAGAGGATACGTTGCATCTTGTTCCATCCTCAAACGTACGAGTTCCTACTGAAGCCTTATTAGTAAGAGCCGCTTCCTTATAAACTCCGTTATAGGTTACGCCCTCTGCTCTCGTAGAGTTTGAACCGTTGTCCTTGTAGAGAGGAATGTAAACGAATATCTGGAAGTTTGCATAAAGATTTGCGTTTACGAGCATCTTGGGAGCTGCGATAGGCGCCTGCTTAGGAGCGAAAACGTTAGAATCATCAGCCTTAACGATATTCATATCCTCACGGGTGCTGTCAACGAGCTTCCATTCGCCGCCGTAAGCGAGGTTATACCAGTTGTTATCAAGATTAACTACGGGGAACTTATCGGGGTTAGCGCCGATCTCGTTCGAGGTGGGAGCGCTTCCCGAAACGTCAGAGCCTGCGTACCAATACTCGGTCTGGAACGCGCCGCCGTTTGCATCCTGCCATACGACCTGCTTAACGTTTGCGTTGTCGGTCAAGCTATTCAAGGTAAGGAACGAGTATTCGAACGTTCCGGAGATGGTCTCGATTTCCTTACGAGCTTCCTTATTGTGCGAGCCGCCCTTCTTGGTATCGCCCTCCATTATATAATCATACTGAATCTTCGTGTGAGAGACGGAGAGGGTCTCGGTAAATACGCCGTTATTCGCATTTGCAAGGATTACGCCGTCTGCAATCGAATACTTTTTAGCGTCGCTAAGATCGATATTCGAGGAGATCTTGTTGCCTCCCTTGAAGATTACGTCGGGGGTAGAGTCAGCCTGCTTAGTGCTATAGTTGAAGGCTCCAAGGCTTACGATCGTGCATCCCTCAAAGCTGATGGAATCGTGATCGCGCCAGTTATTAAGGAAGCACGTAGTTGAAACGAGGGTGGAATTCTTTATTTCAAAATCAGCAGAAGCAAGCTCGACCGAATAGAAGAATCCGCTCGACTGCTCGGTGTACATCATTGCGTTATTGATCTTAACCTTCATATCAGCGTCACGAACGTTGATAAGACCGTATGAAGGATAGAACATTCCATAATAGTAACCACCGTTAACGTTGATATCGATAGTTATGTCGTCGTTCTTATAATCAGCTGCGCTATCGGCGGTTAAGGGGTTGATAAGAGTTCCGCAGAACGCAGAGAGATTGTTGCCCGATGCAACGAGCTTGCCGTCAACGTATCTGTCACCGAGATTGATAGTGCAACCGTTAAGAGCTGCGAACTCGATGAGTCCCTGAGATCCGAGATAGCCCTTATCGGTTGAATAGATCGACTGATAAACCGCACCTCCGGCGTTTGATGAATAAAGGTTCAATTCAACGCCTTCGTGTATATAGAATATTCCTGCCGAGAAATAAGATTTCTTAAAGCCGGACTGAATAAGCTTGTGACCGTTAAGGTCGAAGTTAAGCGTTTTATTATCAGAAATGCTGAAAATACGGCTCGAGATTGAAGAAACGTCGATATAGAGGTCATCGTAAAGAGTTACGGTAAGCTCATCGTTCGTAAGCTCCGCGTACTTTGCCTTAAGAGTAGAGACGTCGTTTGAAGCGTAGACGAGTCTTTCAGCACCAAACTTATCCTTTTCGGTGATCATATAACCGGTAACCTTAACGTCCTCACCGAATACGGGGGTCGCAATGATTTTGCCGCCCGTGGCGTAAAGCGCTTCAAACTCGCTTTCCGAAAGAAGGGAGGAGGTCATCTGGTCGGATTCCCAACCAACGAGTGAAGAATAAGTTCCGTTTTTAAGATCGGTCTTAACAACGCCGAGTCCCTCGGGCGCTTTAAGCTCCTCACCCTGGCGAATAGCGCCCTTGAAGAGGAGGTTTCCGTTTTCATCGTGCAATTCGCAAGGAATTGCGTTTGCATACTTTGCGTTATAAACGATATCCTCGAGAGCGTATATCGGATGCTGAGTCTGCGCGGTTATGCCGCCGAAGAAGTCGTCAAGACCCTGAACTGCTTCGGAGGTCTTGTATTCACCTGCAGTTCCCAAGGGAGAGGTTCCGTAATAAGAAACGGAAATATTATCGAGCGCCATTGATTCTCCGGTAGGTGTAGTCGTGTTATTTCCAGCAAAATTAAATCTGATAGACGAACAGGTATAATTCTCGGTAGTAACGCAAACCGCAGATGTAAAATATTCGCCGTTAACGTAAAGATAAAACGTAGTTTTTGTTCCGTTGGCTACCACGACCCAAGTGAAGTTATTCCACTCACCAAGACCACCGTTTATTTTAATCTTTGTAGCTGAACTCGAAAGAGAGGTTGAGGTTGAAGCATACCAATCACCATTACTTTCTACAAAGTATATGCCTAGAGTCTTGGAAGTGCTTGCATTGGATGAGTTCACTCCTCTCATATAGAGATAGAAGCCTCTGCTGATATAGTCAGGCTTGGTGAAATCTTCTGTAAAATAGTTTCCAAAAGAAGTAACGTCAACAGAAGCAACCATATACGTAAAGTGATCAATATCACCGCGGTCATCTTCTTTGTATGTAGTATAATTGCTCTGCAAAGGAACATCAACCCAGCCCTTACCACCGGTCCATACGAGATTCCAATAATGATTGTTTTCATCGCCTTCAATTTTACTAATATTGGTCTTACCAACATAGTCTGTTACTGTGCCGGCATACGCTTGGTTTGAACCGCTTAAAGTTTGGCTTGTTTCGAAATCGTATTTTTTAAATGTTTCAACAGTTTGTCCTTCTTCATAAACGGGAGTGAGGGGATTTCCGTCGTCAGCGATGAGAGCTGCGCTTGAAGAAATCGCAAACACGCCGAGAAGAAGAATCACGGACAAAACAAGAGAAAGAATTTTGCTGTGTTTTTTCATAATAGTCCTCCATAAAATTATTTTATGATAATTATATTATAATTATATTTCAGAAATTGTCAAGCAAATAAACAATATTTGCATTTCCACAAAAACAAATTCGTATAAATGCACAAAAGATTTGGTAAATTTTACCCCAAAATAAAGTCCTGCTTTGAAGGATTTAGGACAGTCGAGGACGCCTGTCCCTACGGGGGGGATGTGATACATCGTGCCTCACGGATCGTTCGTTATTGACCTCCATCCGGGATGGAGCTATTATACAAAAAAAACAGCGCGGAAATCCGCGCTGCTTAAATTATTTGAATATTTTCCTTTTGATTTTACCGAGTAGGAGGCGTATTTTACGCAAAACAAACCTCACAGGATAGATAAAGTTCCAGAAGCGAACGTAGAGGCGGTATCCCCTATCG
>JAZLEH010000021.1:0-2756 GCA_045615165.1 Eubacteriales bacterium
GGCGCACAAGGGCTTCCAAAACAACGGAATGTATTCCGAAAATACGATCACATCGGTCGTTGCCGCCGCGCAAAATTACTTTGACGGCGCGGAGATCGACGTCAAGCTGACAGTCGATAACGTTCCCGTTGTAATGCACAACACAAACACCAAGGGACTTTTTGATTGCGAGGTCGCGGTGACCGAGGAGAGCAGCTATGAATTCCTCTCGTCGCTCCGCCGAATCGAGCACCCCGCCGAGACTATTGACAAATTCTCCGACCTGATGCACGAAATGAAGCAGTACCCCGACACTCCCGTGCTGATCGAGATCAAGCCCTCGGCAAAGTACCACAAGGTCGAGCTTCTGACCGCTATGACCGATGAGCTTCTGCGCGACGGACTTTCTCAGGAAAACTGCATAGGAATTATGGGCGGCGCACTTGGCCCGGGACTCCGCTACGTGCACAAGCGCATCTCCTACCTCCCCCTCGGTTGGTGTGAGGGCGGAAAGAACATCCCCGCCGCTCCCGAAAACCGAGAGGAAGCAGAGGACAGGATCTATCGCATCGCTCAGCTTTGCGAGGGTTGCGCCGCGGGCTACAATCCCGAGGACGTCAACATAAATCGCCTCTTTAACGAATACGCAAAATTCCGTATGATCCACGTTTTCGTCTGGTCGCGTTCCTGGACGCTTTCGCCGAGCAAGTGGGAGGAAAACGGTCCTTCAAATGATAACACATACCTTTCGGGATTTGACGCGTGGACGACGGACCACGGCGAAAAGTTCCTCGGTTACCCCATAGCGATCGATGCAGACGGCTCGCTTATCTTCCGCGACGGACATAAAGAAGCCGCTGATTGCGAGAAAATTTCTGTCGGCGACGAAGTTTTCTTCCTATATAATATAGAGCTTCATTTCGGGGGCAGTTATAAGATCTGTTCCGCTCCGATCAAAAAACAAATAAACTCTTGACAAATTGAGCTTTATGCGATATAATTAGAATAAAGAAACTTATGGAGGTATCTTTATGAAAGCTTTTAAGCGATTTTTTGCACTGCTTCTTTGCGTGCTGATGGTCCTCTCCTGCTCATGCCAGTCAGGCGGCGGCGAGACCACAACCGAACCCACCCCCGATAATACTCCTGCGGCAACAGATCCCGCAACCGAGCCCGAGACAACTCCCGAAACAGACGGTCCTCTTGCGCTCACTCTCTCCTATGACGATTATCTCACAGCGATCGAAGGCATTCTTCCTACCGATGCGGGCGTAAGCATTACATCGGGTACAGCCATCGAGATCATTGAGAAAAAGGGAACTACCTATTTCCACGCAAAAGAGATCGGTAACGCTACCATCGATCTTGCGGGAAGAGAAGTTCAGATCGAAGTAAAGAAGGCGAAGCTCAATCTGATCGTAATTATGGGTCAGAGCAACTCCGGTAACCACTTCGATAACGCAACCTCCGATATCACCTGCCCTCTTGGCACAGCATATTGGTGGGGCAACGGCAAGGGCGTTGCGGCTCGTTCTCCTGCTGATTTCACTCAGGCTACCAAGGGCTTCCACAGCACGCTTCTTGCAGAGCTCTATGCACAGAGCGTAGCAGCGGGCGATCCCGTTAAGAACGTTCTTGTATGGCACGAAGGCGGAAATCAGGACGGCAACGGTACAAGTAAAAACGGAAGCTCGATCTACGGTTGGGCAAAGTCTCCTACAGATACTTCGGGCACCGATTACACAGTAAAGATGGTTGCAGAGTGCGATAAATACTATGCAACTGTGGCTGATAAGTACGAGATCGTCAGCCGTGGAGTATATTGGCTCCAGGGCGAGGGCGACGGCGTACGCGGAATCGACCCCAATGAATACATCGCTTGCTTCGAGGCTATCTGGAACAAGCTTAAGACAGAGGCAAAGCTTGAGTACATGGCAATTATGCGTGTACGTAAGGGCGGCGATAAGAACACTCTCAACAACGATATCGACTATTCCACCACAGTTTCTTCTCAGTTTGCGCTTGCAAACAAGCATCCCGATATCTTTATGGCTACCACCATCACCGAAAACTTCACCGGTGCTCCCACGGATAAGAAGTCCATTGATATCTCGAATTATATCAGAATGATGGAAAAGTATTCCGCAGAGTCCTCTCACGATGACTTCTACGGCAACACCGCTACCTACAAGAACGGCAAGCTTTCCACATCGATGAAGACCCTTTTCGGTTCTAACAACAATAACCACTACGGTAAGTTTGGTTATACAATCATCGCATCCGACTCGGCTTACAATATGACACGCGCGCTGAAGGGAAGCGAATTCAGCTTCGTTATGGCTGATGCATCGGGCGCCCCCAAGGTTCAGAAGACCTCTAAGGCGGGCGATACCCTTGAGATCGACATCACCGAAATGATGTATGACCTTGCATTCCGCGCGGCTCCCGGCAGTGCGGCGGGTACGATCGCTATCAAGGTTACCGCAAACGGTACTGACGTTACCGCAGATGCTATCAATACCTCGGGCGCAAGCTTCGGATGTGTTAACATCAAGAAGCTGAAGGACTACGATAAGCCCGTTATCACCGTTACTTACACCACCGTAGCAGGCGCTTCCGGCACTGTTACCTACAATATCATTGACAACAGCTTTGATCTTCCCGATAATCTCCCCGCTCAGTACACTTGGGACTTCAACGAGGACCTTCTCGCGCGCGATAAGGACGGCAACGTTGTAAACGCGATCAATCCCACTGAGCTTATCGGCACTTACGTT
>JAZLEH010000022.1:0-10759 GCA_045615165.1 Eubacteriales bacterium
GGGACGCAGTTCCCTGCGGTAATTTCGGCGACCCGCTGACACCCCACCTTGCAGACGCCGAGGGATACGCATACGTAACCGAGCTTTCCAGCTTCACTCTTAATTACCTGGCGCCGAAAAGCAGACGCGCACTTATAACGAATATAAGCGAAAATCACCTTGACTGGCACTCGTCGTTTGAGGAATACGCGGCGGCGAAGATGCGGATATACGAAAACGCGGAGGAGATCGTTTTAAACTACGACTCCGAAATAACGCGCAATCTTGCAAAGGATCTCGATATCCACACCGTATACTCGGTATCGGTCAGCGAAAAGGAGCTTCGGCGAAGGATCGAGGCAAAAAACTACCTGACGCTTGAGGGTGGGTTCATACGCTCATCGGGAGAAGAAATTCTCAACATTTCCGATATTGCGCTTAAGGGTGACTACAATATTTCGAATTTCACCGCCGCAATAGCGATGAGCCTTGGTTATCACGACAAGCGAAGAATTCGGGATATTGCGAGGAGCTTCACCGGCCTTCCGCACAGAAGAGAGCTTATCGGAAGCTTTCGCGGCGTAAAATACTACGATTCGGCGATAGATTCGACTCCCCGACGCACGGCAGAGACACTCTCCTGCTTTGACGGAAGAGTCATCGTTATACTCGGCGGTCGGTCGAAAAGGCTTGACTACGCGCCGCTTATCGACGCTCTCAAGAAAAAAGCGAAGCACATAGTGCTTACCGGCGAGAGCGCCTCCGAAATACTCGACGCCATAATATCGGACGGAGATTTCACCCGCCTTGGGATCGGTCACGCCGTGATCGACGATTTCATTGAAGCGGTAATATATTCCTCGTCAATAGCCAGCCCGGGGGACACGGTCGTTCTCTCCCCTGCCGCAACGAGCTTTGACAGGTTCACAAACTTTGAAGAAAAAGGACGCTCCTTCACGGACGCCGTGAGGAGATTTGCAAAAGAAAGGAATTAGAAAATGAAAAAAATAGGAGTTTTGATTCTCGTTTTAACGATTCTTGCCACCTCTGTTTTGGGGCTTACCTCGTGCAGCGGCGGCAGTGACATTCCCGACGATATGCAGCTTGTCGCAGGAGGCGAGAATCTCGGATACTATTTCTACGCGCCTGAGGAATGGACTGTCTCAAACGTTGCGGGAATCGCATCCGCATACGCATCGAGAGTAGACAGAAGCTCGGTAAGCTTTGCAGAGGTTTATCCCCGCGACTTTCTTCCGGACGGAAAGAGCGCAAACGACTACTTCTTCAACTCCTATTTCAAGGATTCACTTTCGGAATTCACCGTAACGCCCACCGTTTCCGATCCCGAGGGAGAGATAGTATTCTTCGGCAAAGAGGGCGAGGCGGCAGACGCGGCGAAGAAATATACCTTTACACTTGAATACAACCAGAACAATCAGCTCACCAAATACGGATTTATGCAGATCCTTATAAGAAAGGCTGACAGATACTACATATTCAGCTACTCCGCATCCCTTGAGGAAAGAAGCGGCACAGACGTTACTTACTACGACTATTATCTCGGTACGGACGACGAGGAGGACAGCAAGCTTAAGACGGTGATGAACGAGTTCAGATTCGTTAACAAGGTCGAAAGCGACGAAAAGGTGGAATACGAAAAGGATTCCGACGGCTATCTTCTCATCTCCGACAGCGATATTGCAAACTTCAACCTTTACGTTCCCGAGAGCTTTAAGGTTGATTATTCGAGCGGTATCGTAAGCGCGACCCACGCAGACGGCACTAATATCAATATGACGGTCACCGAGGGAACGAACGAGAACGTAAACACCTATATGAAAAACAAGCTGACGAGGCTTTCGCAGATCGTCGGCGAGGTGGAATACGATTATCAGCCCGATGAAGAAAACGGCGGCATTCTCTACGAGGACGAGGAAAAGACTATTCCCGTTATAAAGTACGAGAGCATTGATTTCGGCGGCGCGCTCAGAAGCTACGCTTACGAATACACCTACTCCTATAACGGCGAATCATATTACGTATATCAGGTTATTGCCATCGACGGATGGGTAATGAATTACAAGGGCTACGTTTTCACCTACGTTACGAATATCGAAAACAAGGAAGCACACACTGAAGAGCTTCAGAAAATACTTTCCAAGGTTGATTTTGAATGAGCGCGGTAAAGACGATTTATCTTGACAACAGCGCAACGACGAAAATATGCGACGAAGCGCTCAAAAAGTATATAGAGGTCTCGGAGAACAATTTCGGTAACCCCTCTTCCCTGCATACTCTCGGCTTTAACGCCGAAAAGGAGCTTGACGCGGCGAGAGCTGCGGTGCTCTCATCCATAGGAGACAAGGACGGAACGGTAATATTCACGGCTTCGGGAAGCGAGGCAAACAACCTTGCGATAATCGGACGCGCCCTCTCAAAAGAGAGATATAAGAAATCGGCGAAGATAATCACCTCTATGGGCGAGCACGCCTCGGTTTCATCCCCGTTTGCAAGCCTTGCGGCTATGGGCTTTAAAACCTGGGAGATACCGACTAAGGACGGCAGACTCGACCTTGACGCTCTTGAAAAGGAGCTTACCGGTGAGGTAATACTCGTCAGCGTTATGATGGTAAACAACGAGACGGGAGCTCTTTACGATATTCAGGCGCTTTCAAAGCTCGTAAAACAAAAATGCCCCGAGGCGCTTATCCATATTGACGCGACTCAGAGCTATATGAAGGTAAAATTCACGAGGCGCTCGCTCGGCGCAGATATGATAACACTCTCATCCCACAAGATCGAGGGACCCAAGGGTGTCGGTGCGCTCGTGATCGATAACAAGATCATCAAGACAAAGGGGTTAGCTCCCCAAATACTCGGCGGCGGTCAGGAGGGCGGTATGCGCTCCGGAACTGAAAACGTGCCTGCGGTTGCCGCGTTTGGCGAGGCTATCCGCGTCGGAATGAAAAATATCGACGAAAATATTGCGAAGCTCGAATCTCTTCGCGCCTCTCTCATCGAAAAGATCACGGGTGACGATATTCTGTCGGCGATCAGCGTGACAGACCCCGAGTCGCACGCACCGCACATAGTTAACCTCACTCTTCCCTCGATCAAGAGCGAGACCGCGCTCCACTTCCTCTCTTCGCTCGGAATATACGTTTCAAGCGGATCGGCGTGCTCATCCAACTCAAATCATAAGTCGAGCGCGCTCACAGCATACGGAAGAAGCGAGGCAGAGGCGGACTCATCGATAAGAATCAGCTTTTCACACAGAAACGACGAGAGCGACGTTGAAGCACTCGCCGACGGATTAAGACAAGCCTTAACCAAGCTCGCGAGGAAAAGATAATGGCAACATTAACGCTGATAAGCGTCGGCACACTGAAAGAGGATTACCTTAAGCAAGCCGTCGCGGAATATAAAAAAAGGCTCTCCCAATACGCAAAGGTAGAGGAGATAAGCCTTAAAGAAGAAGCTATAAAGAACGAGGACGACCGCTCCGAGATAAAGCGCGCGCTCGATGCCGAGGGGGCGAGGATATTAAGCTCCGCACCCAAGGATTCTTATAAGATCGCGCTCTGCGTTGAGGGTAAAGAATACGACTCCCCTGCCCTTGCGGCGCTTCTCGGCTCGGCAATCGATTCAAATGGCAAAATAACCTTTATTATCGGCTCGTCACACGGGCTTTCGGACACTGTGAAAAAGGAATGCGACGCGAGGATCTCTTTTTCCAAGCTTACATTCCCGCATCAGCTGATGCGCGTTATACTCACGGAAGCGCTTTACCGCTCGTTTACGATACTCGCAGGAAAAAAATATCACAAATAGCTTTATTGCGGCTCGGGCGGAAACTCCCGAGCCATTTTTGCATTCGAATACTCGTGCCTGCCCGTGACATCCTCGTAAATTTCGATGAACTCGGGGAAGTTGACCTCCGTCTCACGCGAGGCGAGCTCGGTCTCCATTATACAGTAGCGCTCCCACGCGGGATAAACGTCAATTTCAAACGGCTGTCCAAGGTAGAAGAAAAGGTGGCGCGATTTGATAACGGCATTCGAATCCTCTCGGCGAAGCTTCAGAAGCGCCTCGTATTCTTCCTCGGTTATCTCGCGCTCGGTTTCAACGGCGCTCATATTATCGATGCGCTTTTTCTCGGTTTCGGTATAAGCATAAACGCCATCGGTGCATCTGCTTCTTACTCTGCGGGTAACGCCGGCGGGCGCTTTAAGATACACCTGCTCGATCTCGGAAACGGAATAATTATCCATTCCGCGCATAAGCTCCGTCGAGGGCTTTTTGATTATATATTTTTTCTCGATCTCGATATTCTGCATAAAATTACCTCTTTTCAGCTTTATTTTATCACTAAACGCTCTGTTTTTCAAGAATAAAGTTGTAAAATACTTTATTTTTCGTTTTTTGGGAGAAAAGAATATAAAATACTTGACTTACCGATTTTTTTATGTTAGAATATAATCGTTAATTTATTTCATCAAAATCGAAAGGATGACTTGATAATGGCAGAAGATACTTTGCTCACAGATGAACAAATTGAGAAAAAAAGAAAGTGGGCGGCAATCTGGGATAAGGTTACGACCGGACTTCTCATCTTCCTTATGACATCTCCTATCCTCATTCTCGCTTACATATTCCTTTGGTTCATCTTCAGATAAGTTTGATCGGCGGTATATCGTCCGCTTATAAATCGACCGGAGCTTTTCCGGTCGTTTTTCTTTTTCACAAAAACCTTTTTGCGCTCTCTCGCGCTCACAGCGCGTCGTATTCGCATTCGTATTGCTCGGCAATGCCGTATAACGCATTCGTATTCGTATTTGTATTCGTATTCGTATTTGTATTCGTATTGCAATGCGTAGGCAAGAGTGAATAATCCGAACTCGTTTTATAGAGGCGAATTATCCGTTATACATCGGTAAAAATTCTTATAATATCCGCATATTATTTCAAATTTTCACCTCGTCTTACGAAAAATTTGCTCTCTATAAAATTCAAGGAACTCTGTGCCTTAATTTTTAGTTGATTTTGGTGCTTGGCTCTCGCAGCCAAGTGCGGACTTTGCAAGAGAGATAAGTGCCGAAAGCTCTGAAAATTAAGGATTCAGAGCGGTTCGGATTATTCACTCTTGCCTAGGCAATGCGCAAGCATGCTTACGCACATAACGCGCATAAAATATCCCGCTTTACTTGAAAAACGAAAAAAGTTATGTTAAAATAATAAAAAACCTTATTGGAGGCCGCAATGCTCAATCTTGACAAGCATCTCATCCCGAAGCCGCAGAAAATCGAGGCGACGGGCATAAAAACGAAGATCACCGCATTTTTCAAATCGGAATGCAGGATAGAAGCCCTCGCATCCGACGACAGAATTTCCGAAGCCGTTTCGCTCATCAAGGCAAGGCTCGGCGAGCTTTCTGCGCTCAGCGAATTTAACGGAGATTACGCGATCACGATAAGGGTGGACTCCTCCGACCCTGCTTTTTCGGATATCGAGAAAAACGAGGCTTATTATATTAAGGTGGAAAATGCCGGCGCGACACTCTGCGGTAAGGATGCGGCGGGCGCATTTTATGCGGCGGTAACCTTTGCCGATATGCTCTTTGCCGAGGGAGATGCGGTATATGCCGAGGTGGCGTATATTCTCGACTACCCCGACTTTATGAGCCGCGGACATTTCATTGAATCAAGATACGGCACTGAGTTTTTAACTCTTAAGGATTGGCAAAATTTCATTGACTATATGGCGAAAATGAAGGTCAACTCCATAACGATCGGTGTTTACGGATGCTGGGGCGTTCAATACGACTCGCGCAGAATGGAATATTTCTACGTGCCGATAAAGAAGCAACCCGAGCTTATCACGAAGAAGAACATCAAATACTATTCCGTCAAGGATCGCCGCTGGGTACATAAGGACGATATAATCCCCTATATGTATGAAAACGACTCGCTCGGCGAGGTTATCAAATACGCGAAGAGAAAGAATATTACGGTTAAGCCCCTTATAAACAGCCTCGGACACAACTCGCTTATTCCGAGACTTAATCCCGAGGCATCAGCGAAAAACGAGAGTGGAGAGGCAACGGGCTGGGGATTCTGCACCAACAGTGAAAAGACCTACGAGATACTCTTCAATATATACGACGAGATAATCGAAAGACACCTTGAGCCTAATGGAATCAAGGATATTCACATCGGTCTTGACGAGGTTGGCGACAGCGCTGCGTGCAAATGCGAGAAATGCAAGTTAAAGCCCCGCCCCGAGCACATGGTGGCGCACATTATAAGACTTGCGAAACACCTTATCGAAAAGGGTATGAAGAGAATATACATCTATCACGATATGCTTTACGATAAGTTCAACATTATAAACGAGGAGCTCCGCGACTTATTTATAAAAGAAGGAATTTACGACAATATCGTGATAGACTGGTGGACATACGAAGATCCGAAGCACCTCTTCTGGAACAAGCCCGAGGGCGTAAACAACCTCTTCCACAGCGTTATTAAGCCCGACACGGGTTACTATAACTGGACTCTCCCGACCGAGAATAACGAAAATATCCGCGCCTGTGCAAAAATGGCGGCGGGGCTCGGATTCGAGGGAATGGAGACTTACAGTTCCTTTGAATATTGCTACGACAAGAACTACCTCACCCTCGCGGACGTTGCGTGGAATAATTCCACGATAGACGGAATCGATGAATTTAACGACAGATACGCATACAGAAATTATCCCGAGGATTCTGCAAAGGCGGCGACGGTATTTAACGGTATGTTCGACGCGATGAAGGATGAGACGGGCGAGATGTATATGAACCGTATATGCTATCACTTCGACTACTACTTCTACTGTTACAGAAAAGCGGGAAACGAGTTAAAGGACTTCCCCGGAGGCGCGTTCAAAAAGATAATCGAGAAGGAATCGACCTATATTCCCTATTTCGAATATCTTAAGCAGAAATCCGCGCCCGCAGTTGAATTTTTTGAGAATGCGAGACCGACGAAAAACAATCAAAACTGGCTTCTCACGGCGAAGCAGTATTTCGTAATGGCAGACGAATATCTCACCCTTTACGGCTTATATAAGAGCTATAACGCGGGATGCGCGGATGAATACGCAGTGCTCTGCGAGCTTCAGAGGCTTTTAAGACAGAGAGAGGCTCTTATGCTCCTTGCGGAAAGCGTGAGAATCCCCGCAACCTCTTATACCTACTTAAGAAATATGTCGGTATTCCGCCAGGTTCTTATCGACCTTAGCGATTATTTCAAGAGAACTATATCAAGCGGCGAGAAGCCGAAGCTTGATCTTGCCGACCTTAGCTACGCTATGAGCGAGAGATTCGAATTCCTCAGATAAAATATTTTTCGGAGAATGAAATGAGAAACGTTCAAGAATACAGAAGAATTTATAAGGCAGTACTTGACGAGCTTGAAAAAGCCCCGATGGAAAGAAGCGGACTTATAAAGGCGGCGCTTGATGCCTTTGCGCTTACGGATGCCGAGCTTTCCGACAAGAGCACTAACGGACGGATGAACGTTTTGCGCAGTCTTGCGGGAACGGTTATAAACGATATGCATAACCGCTCTATCATCTCACGCGATAAAAATTCCCTGTACCACAGAAATACCGAGAAGCCCGTCGCAATAAGAATGGAGAGGTGCGAGGAAGAAATTCTTAATATTCTTCACGCTTCCCCAAAAACGAGAAGCGAAATAAGAGACTCGCTCGTTGACTTTTTCGGAACGGATGAGACGGCGACGGTCAAGGACGATAATAAACTCTTTACCTTTATCGGACAGATACTTAAAAGGCTCGTTAACGACAATATGCTTGACTTTGACGGCTCATATTACAGAATCATTCCCGCAAAGGCCGCCGAGCTCAAAAACAGAAAGGATATCCTTTCGCTTAAGGCGGATTTCCTCGCCCTGCTTCATTCAAAAGGCGGCGAATTCTTTGAGCATTACTTTATGAACCTGCTTGAAAAGTATTTCATAAGATGCGGAAAAACAGTTACCGCGAGCTTCGTTACGGGCGGCTCTGCCGACGGAGGCATCGACGGAATTGCAAAAACGATAGATTCGCTCGGCTTCCGCGAAACGATAATGGTGCAAACGAAGAATCGCAACGACATCGCGGTCGAGACGGATATAAGAGGATTTTACGGAGCGGTCTGTGCCGCACAGGGATCGCGAGGAATATACGCGATTACATCGGATTTTCACCCCGTGGCAAAGGAGTTGCTCGAAACGATTGACAACTGCGTCGGGGTTAACGGCGACAAGATATTCTCTATGGCTGTTGACGCCTCTTACGGCATTATAAGAGAAGGAAGCAAACTAAAGATCGACAAGGAAATATTTGAGTAATTATGGATTTTTCAAAATATACGAAGCGTCGCGCGGCAAGCTGTGAAAGCTGTGAGTTTTATCAATACGACGATTACACCGATTCATATTCCTGCACCCTCTCGCTCGACGAGGACGAGATGGCAAACTTTATCGCAGGTGTGACGAGGGATTGCAAGTATTATCGCTTCTACGATGAGTATAAGAGCGTGCAAAAACAGATATAATCAAGGATAAACCGCGTTTTCCGCCGAAAACGCGGTTTTTTACTTAAAAAGAAGCTCCCGATTCGTGAAAATCAACATACGAGGACGGCGTTTTTTGTTAAAATTAACCCTAAAACCAAAAATTTTCAAAAAAAATTGTTTTTTGCATTTGAGAAAACGAGAGAAAACGAGAGAAAACGAGAGAAAACGAGAGCTTTAGTTTTCTAAATTGATTTTTTGGAAAAAAGTTTTCAAAAATGGGTTGACAATTTAAAAACGATATGGTATAATAATCAAGCTTGAAAAAACATCACGTAGCAGTGATAAACTAATTTTTTCGGAGGAATAAAAATGTCCACTTTCATGGCTAACAAAGAGACCATCGAACGCAGATGGTTCGTTATCGATGCAGCTGGCCAGCCCCTTGGCAGAACTGCAGTTAAGGCAGCAAATATTCTTCGCGGCAAGCACAGACCTGAGTTCACTCCTCATGCTGATTGCGGTGAGTTCGTTATCATCGTAAACGCAAGCAAGGCAGTTCTCACCGGTAAGAAGCTTGAGCAGAAGTTCTACCGTCATCATTCCGGTTATATCGGCGGCCTTAAAGAAGTTAACTACAAGACTCTCATGAACACTCGTCCCGAGCTTGCAATGGAGCTTGCAGTTAAGGGTATGCTTCCCCACAATTCCCTTGGCGACAAGGCATTCACTCGCCTTCACGTTTATGCAGGCGAAAACCACGAGCAGGCTGCACAGAAGCCCATCGCTCTTGACTAATAGGGAGGTAAAAGAATATGTACACTAGCGCAAAGCCTTATTTCTATGGCACAGGCAGAAGAAAGAAGTCTGTTGCAAGAGTTCGTCTCTACCCCGGTACCGGTGCTATCACCATCAACGGCAGAGATATTGATGATTACTTTGGCCTTGAGACCCTTAAGCTCATCGTTAACCAGCCCTTCGGCGTTACCGAGACCATCGGCAAGTTCGATATAGTTGCTAACGTTAACGGCGGCGGCTTCTCCGGTCAGGCAGGTGCTATCCGTCACGGTGTTGCTCGCGCACTCCTTCTCGCTGACGAGACCTTCAAGCCCCTTCTTAAGAAGGCTGGTCTCCTTACTCGCGATCCTCGTATGAAGGAAAGAAAGAAGTACGGTCTCAAAGCAGCTCGTCGCGCACCCCAGTTCTCCAAGAGATAATTTCGACTTTGTCGAATCTCAAAAAGCACTTTGCTTCGGCAGGGTGCTTTTTTTATCTCTTGGAGAACAACTATGATTGCCCTTGCGGGCAAGTTATGAGTTATGATTGGCTACGCCAAGTTATGATGCCCTATCGGGCAGTTGGAAGCTACACGGGCAATCATATCATAACGATGCAAAGCATCTCATAACTTTTGCGAAGCAAAATCATAACTCTAAACTTTTCACATCTCGGGAGAATACAAAGCCAAGAGCCTCTGATCTATCGAGCACGATAATCAAACTACACGAGTAGACAAGCTCGCTTGTCAGCGAGTAAGTGCAGATTGCTCCGCGAGCGTTTTGCGAAAAGCAAAACAGAGTGCGTAGCACCACATCGGTAGATGTGAAGCTCGCGAGTAGTATTTGCTTTAATCAAAAAGGGCGGTTCAATTTGTAAAAATTCTGCCGTCCTATTTACTTTTTGCCGTTTTTATGGTATAATCTAACTAATCGATAAACTTGAATTTGACGAAAAGGTAAGTTGTTATGAAATTGAGAATATTGGATTTTTTGACCGATATACAAGAAGTAAATGGTGTCGCTTTATCTGCGAAGCTTCAATGCACTTGCGGATGTTCAGACTTTAAATTTTTACATACAGGCAAGCAAACCAAAGGAATTCTTGCTCCTTTGATTATCAAGAAAAAAGGTCAGTTGGTTTTGAAAGCTTTTTGTCACTGTTGCGGCAATTCTATAATTGTATATGATTCCGAAAAAGACGGAACACGAGCTCGTGGTAATTGCTTAACCAATGAGTTTGTGCCATTTGTTTCAAAATCCTTGCCAAGCTATTTTTCCGTAATGATAAAGTACAATTATTTCCCGGAAATGCTCAAAAACGGAGAAGTGTATTCCAACCAATTTGAAAATTGTTTTGTCTACATAGTCGACAATAACGGAAAGGAAGGAAAGGCCTTAATAGAGGAGTAAATTCTCTTTGATAAATTCCAATTTATTGATTATAAGG
>JAZLEH010000023.1:0-2687 GCA_045615165.1 Eubacteriales bacterium
CGGCGATGAGGATGATGACGAGATCATTATGCGCGACGACGTTACAGAGCGCGAGCGCCTTGCCGAGATCAAAAGAAGAAACGGTATTGAAGATTAAAAATAACTGTTAGAGAATTGAACGCACAAGCCTTGCGTTGATAAATTTTTGCGTCATTCATCTTCACTTGCTTTGTAAGTGAGGATTAACTAATTTAAGAACCTTGCCCTCGGGCAAGGTTCTTTTTCGTTATTTCGTTATTTCGTTAATTCGTCTAATGTTCCGAAGCGATATCCCATCTCTTTCCAAGCCTTTATCAGCGTTGGGAATATTTCCGCATTAGTGCACGATGTTGGGTGGAATAGCATTACTGCACCGTTATGGGTGTTTGAAATGATCTTTTTAAGTGCCTTTTCCCTGCTCGGTTGCGAGCTATTATCCCAATCTGCGTAAGCAAAGCTCCAGAATATCGTTTTATAACCGAGGCTTTGCACGCACTTTAGCGCTGATTCGCTATATCTCCCCTCGGGAAATCTGAAATATTTCGAAAGCTCTCTTCCCGTCTTTTCTTTATAAATATCTTCAAGCGCGGTAAGATTCTTTTTTATCTCATCACTTGATGCTGAGGTTAGGTTCTTGTGATTTTTCGTGTGATTGCATAAAAGATGTCCTTCGTCCGCCATTCTTGTAACGAGATCCGAGTTTTTTAATATTATATTATCGAGCAAAAAGAACGCGGCGGTGATTTTCTCTGCTTTTAACGCGTCAAGTATTTTTTCGGTGTTGCCGTTATCGTATCCGAGGTCGAAGGTAAGATAAATCACCTTGTCGTCACCTTCGTCGCTTACTCTTTTATCTATATAATATCCGTCGTATTGATATATTATCTCCTGCGATTTGTCGATTACCGGTCTTTTGTTTCCGTTTCTTTTGATATACCATCCCGAGCCGCAACCTGCTGCCGATGCGTTGAAGGCAAGGATAAGCGCGCAAAACGCCGCCGTTATTGTAATTATCAGCTTTTTGAATTTCATAAATATCTCCTCATATTGCGTTTATATATAGTTTCTTTGCTTTTCTTAAAATGATATGAAGAAATATTTTGAAAAAAATAAAGGATGTACCATCGTACATCCTTTATCGGTAATTTAATTACTTAAACTTACGCTTTCTAGCTGCTTCAGCCTTCTTCTTGCGCTTAACGCTGGGCTTCTCGTAGCACTCTCTCTTGCGAAGCTCGGTCAAAACGCCGGACTTAACGCACTGTCTCTTGAAACGACGAAGAGCGCTATCAAGTGTTTCATTTTCTTTAACTCTGATTTCTGCCATCTTTATTTCCCCTCCCTTCGCTATGCAAAGAGAATAAATCTCATATTTTACTAAATAATTATAAACTAAATTTATATATTTGTCAAGGTTTATTTTGAATTTTTTTGAAAAAATATGAATATTGATTATTTAGTCTGCTTTTTTGCGGCGGTAAGGGTGTTTTTAAGGAGCATAGTGATGGTCATCGGTCCAACTCCGCCGGGAACGGGAGTGATCATAGACGCGATGGGCTCAACCTCTGCATAATTAACGTCTCCGCAAAGCTTTCCGTCGGGGAGTCTGTTAATTCCTACGTCGATAACGACTGCGCCGGGCTTAACCATATCCTTGCCAACGAAGTTTGCCTTACCGATAGCAACGACGAGTATGTCCGCTCTCTTTGCAACCTCTGCAAGATCCTTGGTTCTTGAGTGGCAAACGGTAACCGTTCCGTTCTCTGCAAGAAGGAGGAGTGCCATGGGCTTACCAACTATATTGCTTCTTCCGATAACAACGCATTCCTTACCGCTGATCTCAACGTTATAGAACTTGAGAAGCTCCATTACGCCTGCAGGTGTGCAAGGAAGGAAATCGTACTTTCCGATAACGATCTTACCAACGTTTGCGGGGTGGAATGCGTCAACGTCCTTGTTGGGAGAGATGGCGTTGATTACGTTATCCTCCGAGATATGCTTCGGGAGAGGAAGCTGAACGAGAATTCCGTGAACGTTTTTGTCCTCGTTAAGCTGATTGATCTTAGCAATAAGCTCTTCCTCGCTGGTTTCCTCGGGCATGGTTATTTCGTACGAATTAATACCAACCTCAAGGCAGCCCTTGTGCTTGTTTCTTACGTAAACTGCAGATGCGGGATCGTTACCTACGAGTATTACCGCAAGTCCGGGCTTGACGCCGGTTTCCTTCTCAAAGGCTGATATTTCATTGGTTAAATTCTTTCTTACCTCAGCTGATACAAGCTTGCCGCTTATTATTTCTGCCATTTTCTATTTCTCCTTTTTAGTCTTTTTAGACTCTGTATGATAGTAAAGTTTGATTTCTTTGCCGTTCTTTACGAACTTATATTCCATAAGCGTCATCAATACTGCACAGGTTACGAATATTATTCCGGCAAGGATCTGTGACACTCTGAATTCAAGACCGAATATCGATGCGTAAAGGCTGTCGGTACGAAGTCCCTCAATAAACATACGCCCGAATCCGTACCAGCCGAATATGAACAGAAATACCTGTCCGTCGAACTGGCGCTTTTTGTGGAAGAGGTTCGCAATAACGAATCCGAGTACGTTCCAAAGGGATTCGTAAAGGAAGGTCGGATGAACGGCTATTGTTGAATATCCCGTCAAGCTATTGTTGAGCGACATTCTGCAGAAGATATCGGTAACTC
>JAZLEH010000024.1:0-3291 GCA_045615165.1 Eubacteriales bacterium
CTTTTCAAGATGTCCTCTGTGATTTACCGTCTCGCCTCTGTAAAGCTCGTATGCCTCTTTTGCTTCGTCAAGCGGGATTCTCGGCTTAAGCGGGATATCTACGCTTGCGCCAAGCGTGGTGAGAGTCGGCGTGTGATAAACGCCCATATTGTTCTTGTATATTCTTACTGCGTCCTGTCCCGCCCAAGCTCCGTGGCGAAGCGCGTATGCAAGAACTGAGCCTCCCGTCGTTCTTCCGTTGGGGAGTCGAGGTCCGACGTCGCCCTCAGGACCGTTCACGAACGCAGTGATAGC
The DNA here is from genome assembly GCA_045615165.1 of Eubacteriales bacterium. Lineage (GTDB taxonomy): Bacteria > Bacillota > Clostridia > Oscillospirales > CAG-272 > UBA1740. The sequence continues at coordinate 295 of JAZLEH010000024.1, forward strand.
GCCGCTCTCTGCTTCAAGCATATCGATCATAACTCCGGGCCAGTCACGCGAAACCTCTTTATTTGGACCTGCAGCCGTGGCGTGCGCTCCGTAGTGAATAATATTTGCCACGGGTGCGCCCTCTTCGTCCTTGAACGAGAGTATCGTCATAGTGGGGTCAAAGGGACCCCAAGGATTTTGACCGAGTCTTACCGTATTGTCGCCCATTATTTCGCGACGGTTAACGCCGATAAGGCTTTCGCCCTTGGCAACCGCCATAGTTACCGCTTTTTTGCTGTTTACCGCGTCGTCGATTGCCGCGTAAACGCCGGGGTAGAATATTTCGTTAAGGTATTCCGAGTCGATCTCTCCCCATCCGTGCATACCGCTGAGGTTGGGGGCAGAGTGAGTATGTATTGCGGCAATTATGATCGATGATTTTGCGATGCCGTATTTCTTGGTCACGGTGTCGCGTATTTCGTCAACAATGCTTAAGCAAGCGTTTCCGACAGTAAGGCTGACGAGAAGCGCCTTCTCTTCGCCCGCCTCAAAGCAAAATGCGGTTGCGGTGAGGTCGTCGTTTATCGAGGTTGATTCAAGGTCGGGGACGTATCCAAAGAGGAGCGCGCCAACCTTGGGGGTGATTGTCGCTCTTCCAACGCCAAGGTAAAATTTTTCGTTCATTATATAAGCTCCTTAAGATTTTTATAGCTGATCCGTGCGGAAACGAGGGGATCTCCGTCGCAGATATCCTGTTCAACGATAAAATCTTTTATATTGCATTTCTTTGCCGTCTCAATTATGCCGCGCATATTGAGGTTTCCTTCGCCGCACTCGGCAAAGGTTACTCCGTCGGGCACGCGCTTCATATCCTTAAGGTGGAGAAGCGTTATGCGATCCTTGTTTGTCTCAATGAAATCGCGAACGTCAACGCCGCCGTGCTGAAGCCAATAGGTGTCGGGCATAAGGTCGATAAGCTCCTTATCGAAGCCCTCAAGAAGAATATCCATAACGCGAAGTCCGCACTCGGTCTTTAAAAATTCGTGGCTGTGGTTGTGATATGAGAATGAGAAGCCTGCTTCTCTCGTCTTTTTCGCAAACTCGTTCGCCTCAATAACAAGCTCTCTTGCCTCCGGCTCGGTCTTTGCGTTTCCGCTGATTCCGAGATCTCTTGCGCCAAGCTCCTTTGCGATAGCGACGGTCTCTTCAAACGCGGTTCTGAAGGTGTTTATATTCGTGAGGATTCCGATAACCTTCATTCCCGTCTTTTTTGCGGCATCCGCAACGCTTCTGATGCTCTCAATACCGCCTGCAAGCTGAATGCATTCGTAGCCCATGTCCATAAGAGATTTGAGAGTGTTTTCCGCATCCTGCGGATTCTGCATAAGTGCGCGTACTGTGTAGATCTGAATTCCAAGCATAAGAGAAAACTCCTTTTGATTTTATAATTCCAATTTTATTATATCACTTTTAAAATGGTTTAACAAGTATACTTTATCCAAAAAAATACCCAAAAATTCTTCGCTATTGACAATCGCTCTATATAATGATATAATTGAGAAAAACGAATGCGTGTCACTTTTTTTCGGGAGAGTTGAAAAATGATTTACCAAAAAATCTTTACAACTGAAGATCCGTACAGAGTGGGAATAGGCACTTTTCCCTCGTTTCCTGAGCATCGCCATGCCGATCTTGAATTTAATTTTTGCATAGAGGGCGAATTTGATATTATTATAGATAAGAAGCTTCACCACGTTACTGAGGGTGGGATGACTTTCGTTCACTCTATGGAATCGCACGAGATAATCGGCGATAATAGCGGTGAGCGCAGGGTTATGACTCTTATTGTCGGGCACTCGCTTATGAAAAAACATTTCGGCGAGTTTAACAGAGCGGCGTTCGTCAATTCGGTATACGATCTTAATGAGGACGGGCGCGTTGAAATAAAGAATCTGTTCATTGAATGCGAGCGCCTCTTGCGCTCCAATACTCCAAGCAAGGATATGATGCTGACGGGTAATATATATAAAATACTTGCCTCTATGCTCGATACTCTTGCGGTCGCGGATAGGGGAGTGTCCGAGGAATCGAATTACAGTAAAATAGAGAATATAGAAAACGCACTCGAGCTCATTTACTATAAATACAAGGAGCCTATCACGGTAGAGGATGCCGCCGCACTTACGGGATATAGCAAAAGTAATTTTTGCAAGATATTCAAAAGAACGGTCGGAGAAGGATTTCATCAGGCGCTCAACCGTCAGCGCGCCGAGAACGCGGCGGGTCTTCTCAAATTAAGCAATATGTCGGTTTCGGATATAGCCGCCGAGGTCGGCTTCTCTGAAGCTAAGGCGTTTTGCCGAGTTTTCAAAGCAATTTACGGTATAACCCCGGGTCAATATAGGAAAAACGAAATAAAAAAGCGAGGATAGACGAACTATCCTCGCTTTAAATTTTAGATAATAATTATCTCTGGATACGACCCGATCCGTCGCCGCCTGCAAGCTTTTCAACCTCAGCGAGAGTAACCATGTTATAGTCGCCCTCGATGGAGTGCTTAAGTGCGGATGCAGCAACTGCGAACTCAACTGCGCCCTGAGCAGACTTGCCGTTCATAAGAGCGTAGATAAGACCGCCGCCGAAGGAGTCACCGCCGCCTACGCGGTCAATGATGTGGAGGTCATACTTCTTGGAGAAGCAGTACTCGTTAGCCTTAACGTCGAAGAGCATTGCGGACCAACCGTTGTCGAATGCGGAGCGGCTCTCACGAAGGGTGATTGCAACGTACTCGAATCCGAATTTGTCAGCAAGCTGCTTAGCAACGGACTTGTAGCCCTCGTGGTTGAGCTTACCGCCGTAGATATCGGTAGCCTCAGCCTCGATACCGAATACGTCCTTTGCGTCCTCCTCGTTGGAGATGCAAACGTCAACGTACTGGCAAAGCTCGGTCATAGCCTCGCGAGCCTGATCTCTGGTCCAGAGCTTACCGCGGTAGTTAAGGTCGCAGGAGATCTTAAG
>JAZLEH010000025.1:0-5233 GCA_045615165.1 Eubacteriales bacterium
GAGGATTATCCGAAGCTCTTCGTCACCCGTGATCGCAAGAGCGATAGGGCAAAGTATTTCGGTCCGTACCAAAGCTCGCAGAGCGCGCATTCCGCGCTTGACACGGTTATGCGTATATTTACCCTCGCAACCTGTAAAAGATCCTTCCCGAAGGATATCGGCAGGGAGCGCCCCTGCATATATCGCGATATGGGGCGATGCATCGCCCCCTGCACGGGTAAGGTCTCTCCGACCGAGTATAAGTCCCTCGTCAGATGCGCCGAATGGGTGCTTGACGGCAACGTTAAGGAAACGAAGAATATGCTCACCGCAGAGATGAACGAGGCGGCGGAGAATATGGAGTTTGAGCGTGCCGCGGCGATCCGCGACGGAATCTTCGCTCTTGAAAGACTCTCGGAAAAGCAGAAGGTCGTCGCCGACGCGAAGGTCAACCGCGACGTTTTCGCCCTCTATACCTCGGAAACCGAGGGCGTGCTTGCAATGCTTTCTATAAGAGGCGGCGCGCTTATCAATAAAAACGAATTCATTCTCTCACTGAACGATCTCACAAGCCCCGACGACGCGATATCCCTTATCGCCGATTATTACGATACCTCGGGCAATATCCCACGCGAGGTAATGCTTGATTTCGCCATCACGGAGGACGACGCAGCCCTTCTCTCAGAATACCTTTCACTCGGCGTTAAATATAAGGTTGCCGTAAGAATGCCTGAACGCGGTGACGGCCGCGCCCTTTGCGATATGGCGTTGCAGAACGCGCGCGAGTCGGCAAGGCAGTACAGGCTTGAGGGGGAGAGGGAGGATAAAAACCTCAAAAGGCTTACCGAGCTTCTCGGACTTCACGAAATGCCGAAAAGGATCGAGGCGTACGATATATCAAATATCGGCGACGAGAATATAACCGCCTCAATGGTCGTTTATTCCGGCGGTAAAATGAAAAAGAGCGATTACCGCACCTTCACCGTGAAAACAACGCTCGGAAGAGACGATTACGGCTCGATGCGAGAGGTGCTTAAGCGCAGGCTTCTTCATATCGGTGACGGAACGCAGTCGCTCGGCGAAGCACCCGATCTTATACTCCTCGACGGCGGAGATGCGCACGTAAGCGTAGTGCGCGAGGTTATGGAGGAATGCGGAATCGAAGCCGCCCTCTTCGGAATGGTTAAGGACGATTTTCATAAGACGCGCGCCATTACCGACGGCGAGAGGGAAATATCGATAGCCCAGGAGGCGGGCGTATATTCCTTCGTCTATAATATCCAAGAGGAGGCGCACAGATTCGCACATAAGAATTCCTCAGGCGCAAAGATAAGAACGATGACTCGCTCCACTCTTGAAAATATAAGCGGCATCGGAGCGAAAAAGGCTCGCATACTCCTCTCTGCAATGCCCCTCGGCAAGATACGCACCTCGTCGGAAAAGGAGCTTTCCGAGATAAAGGGAATAAGTGAGCGCGATGCGAAAAATATATACGAATACTATCATAAGGATAAAGGAGACAGCACCCGTGTTAAGAATAATAACAGGAACGGCAAAGGGTAAAAAGATCGAAACTCTAGAGGGAGAGGCAACACGCCCCACCTCCGAGCGTATAAAAGAGGCAGTTTTTTCCTCAATTCAGTTTGATATAGAGAATAGACGAGTGCTCGACCTTTTTGCAGGCTCGGGTCAGCTCGGACTTGAGGCTATGTCAAGAGGCGCGGGCAGTGCAACCTTCGTTGATTCGGCTCGCGAGGCAATGGATATAGTTAAGAAAAACGCCAAGGCGACGGGCTTCTTCGACTCGTCAAGATACGCGGTAAGCGATTGGCGCAATTATATAAGAAAGGCGTCGGGCAGAGACGTTTACGACCTCGTGTTTATCGATCCCCCCTATTCAATGGAGTGTTGCGGTGACGCGCTTTCAAGGCTCGTTGATTCAAAGCTTCTCGCAAGCGGCGCGATAGTAGTGCTTGAATCCGGCACGGAGGAGATCGACGTTGAATCCCTCACCGATTTCGAGGTCATAAAGTCGACCCATTACGGCAAAAAGACATTCGTAAATATTCTTCTTTATAAGGGTAAAGAGGTATGAAAAAAGTAATTTTACCGGGAAGCTACGACCCGATAACCCTCGGTCACTTAGAGGTCGTAAAGCGCGCCTCTCTGGAATTTGACGAGGTGTTCGTCGTCGCTTTCATAAACCCCGACAAAAAATATCTCTTCTCCGCCGAGGAGCGCGTGAAAATGCTCTCCCTTGCAACCGAGGGGCTCGATAACGTAAAGGTCGATTTTTACGGTGGATACGTCGTCGATTATATGAGGGAGAAGGGGATAGACCTCATCGTTAAGGGCTATCGCAACGAGACCGATTACGAGTATGAGCTTCGCCAGGCGGAGTATAACAAGGCGCACGGCGGCTACGATACGGTGCTTTGGCTCTGCGAGGATGGATTTAAGGAGATAAGCTCCACGAAAGCGCGCGAAATTATCACCGCGGGCGAAAATATGGGCGAAATATTGCCCCAAAAGGTTATTTCCTATATTAAATCTCTCAATTCGCATTGACAAACGCTTATATTTGTTATATAATTATAAAGTTAATATTTATTTTCAGTTTACCGCGCGTGCGGTAAAAGATAGAGAAAGGACTTTCAAAATGAAAGAAAAGATCATTGAACTCAAAGCGCGCTTTGACGAAGAGCTTGCAAAGGCTACGAGCAGTGAGGCGCTTGAGGCTCTCAGAGTTAATTTCCTTGGTAAGAAGGGCGCTGTTGCCGAGCTTATGAAGGGACTTCGTGACGTTGAGGATAAGAAGACCGCAGGACAGATAATCAACACCTTTAAGAACGAGGTTGAGTCGGCTATATCCGAGGCAGAGGAGATCCTTCGCCGTGCGGCTATTGAGGCGCAGGTAAGAGGCGCGAAAAAGTATAATCCCACCCTTGCCTTTGAGCGCGAGCTTGGCTCGTATCACCCCATAACTCTCGCAACCCGTGAGGTTGAGGCTGTGTTTGAGAGCATGGGCTTTACCATTGAGAATTATGCAGAGATAGTCGATGATTATCAGTGCTTTGAGGCGCTTAATATCCCCAAGCATCACCCTGCCCGCGATATGCAGGATACCTATTATCTTGATAACGGTCAGCTTCTTAAAACTCATACCTCCGCGGCACAGAACGCGATCATGAAGAAATACGGCGCACCCCTTCGCGCAATCTTCCCCGGAAGATGCTTCAGAAACGAGTCTACCGACGCTTGCCACGAGAACACCTTCTTCCAGATGGAAGGTATGATGATCGACGAGAATATCTCGATTTCCAACCTTATATACTTTATGAAGACTATGCTCTCCGAGGTATTCAAGAGAGACGTTAAGGTAAGACTCCGTCCCGGATTCTTCCCCTTCGTCGAGCCCGGCTTCGAGCTTGATATAAACTGCGCCATCTGCGGCGGCGACGGTTGCCCCTCCTGCAAAAACTCCGGTTGGCTTGAGCTTTGCCCCTGCGGTATGATCCATCCCAACGTTCTTCGCGAGGGCGGCATCGATATCGAGAAGTATTCGGGCTTTGCATTCGGTCTCGGACTTACCCGTCTTGCAATGATGAGATACGGCGTTAAGGATATCCGCGATTTCAACAGCGGTAATCTTAAGGCTCTCTCGCAGTTTAAGTCTATATAAGGAGGCAGGTTAAATGTTCTTATCTATGAATTGGATCGGGGATTTCGTTGATCTCTCCGGACTTGATAAAAAATCACTTATACATAATTTCACCCTCTCCACCGCTGAGGTTGAGGATATAATCGTTAAGGGTGAGGACACGAAAGGTGTCGTAGTTGCAAAGATCCTCTCGGTTGAAAACCACCCCACCTCAAAGAAGCTCCACCTTCTTAAGGTCGATAAGGGCGACGAGGTAGTTGATATCGTTTGCGGCGCTCCTAACGTAAGAGAGGGAATGAAGGTTGCCCTCGCAACCTCCGGCGGCTCTGTTTGCGGTCACCCCATCAACCCCGCAACTATCGCAGGCTTCACCTCCTACGGTATGTGTTGCTCTGAGGCTGAGCTTGGTATCAGCGACGATAACTCGGGAATCTGGGAGATCACCGACGATATTCCCCTTGGTACAGACATCAAGTCGGTATACGATATCGACGATATAATCTTTGAGGTTGATAATAAATCCCTCACCAACCGTCCCGACCTCTGGAGTCACTATGGAATCGCACGCGAGTTCGCTACCATAACCGGAAGAGAGCTTAAGCCCGCATCCGTGATCAACGTTTCCGAATACGACGCGCTTCCTGCGGTTTCCGTTAACGTAAAGTCAACCGACCTTGCATATCGCTACACCGCGATCAAGGTTGATAACGTAACCCGTAAGGTAAGCCCGATGAATATGAAGATCCGCCTTTACTACTGCGGATCGAGAGCGATCAACTTCCTTGCCGACCTTACCAACTACGTAATGATGGAGCTCGGTCAGCCGATGCACGCATTCGATAACAGAAAGGTTGATAAGATCGAGGTTCAGACCTTCTCCGAGGGACTTAAGTTCACCACCCTTGACGGAGTAGAGCGCGATATCGATGAAAATATGCTTATGATAACCTCGGGCGACGTTCCCGTTGCTATCGCAGGCGTAATGGGCGGCGACGCATCAAAGATCGATGACGACACTACCTCTCTCCTTCTTGAATCCGCAACCTTTGACGGCGTTTCGGTAAGAAAGACCACCACCCGTCTCGGACTTCGTACCGATGCTTCTATGAGATATGAGAAGATGCTCGACCCCGAGCTTTGCCGCGCCGCTACCGAGAGACTTCTTAAGCTCCTTATCGATTGCGACCCCGATGCAAAGGTTATCTCCTCATTCACCGATTCCTACGTTAAGCGTTATCCCACGATCGTTCTTGACTTTGATAAAAAGTACGTAGATCGTTACACGGGTATCAACATTCCTAACGAAACTATCGTAAAAACCCTTACCGGACTTGGCTTTAAGGTTGAGAAAAACGGCGACGACTATAAGGTAACCGTTCCCTCTTGGAGAGCTACCAAGGACGTTACCATTAAAGCTGATATAATCGAAGAGATCACTAGAATATACGGCTACGATAACTTTGAGATCTTCACCTCCGAGTCGGCGCTTGCGCCCGTTCGCAAAGAGGTTCTTAAGTCCGATGAGGACAGAATGAAGGACATCCTCGTTAAGAGCTATCGCCTCCACGAGGTTCATTCCTACATCTGGTCCGA
>JAZLEH010000026.1:0-9739 GCA_045615165.1 Eubacteriales bacterium
ATACTGAACGCACATACGCATATCGGGTACTGACATCTCGCCGATAACCGTATTATCAATATATTCAACTGCAGAGTGCAATATACTCTCTCTGTGAATAACGACCTCAACCTTATCCGACGAAACGCCGAAGAGGTGCGCCGCCTCAATGACCTCAAATCCCTTGTTCATAAGGGTTGCCGAGTCAACGGTGATCTTGCGCCCCATTTTCCAGGTGGGGTGAGCGAGAGTATCTCCAAGAGTTACTGCGGCGAGCTCGTCACGGCTCTTACCGAAGAACGGACCGCCCGAAGCGGTTAGCAATATCCTCTTTATCTCTTCCCTCTTGCCCGAGAAAAGAGACTGGAATATCGCGGAATGCTCACTGTCGACGGGGATTATCTCGACATTTTTTTCCTTCGCGCGGGACATTACTATATCGCCCGCGATGACGAGAGACTCCTTATTTGCGAGAGCAAGCCTTTTGCCCGAATTTATTACAGCGAGGGTGGGCATAAGTCCCGCCTCACCGATTATCGAGTTAACAACGGTTTCGGCGCTAGTCATTGAAATTGCTTCAAGAACGCCCTCCTTGCCCGACAAAACGCGTATACCAAAAGCGGAAAGAGCGTCCGAAAGCTCCCTCGCGGCGGATTCGTCAGCCATAGCGACAAGCCGCGGCTTAAGCTGAAGCGCAAGCTCGTACGCGCCCTTGACGTCGCGGTTCGCGGTTATAAGATCGACCTCGTAGCCGCGTTTTTTTGCAACGTCAGCCGCCTGAGTGCCGACCGAGCCGGTAGCGCCGAGGATCGCTATTTTTTTACTCATAGGACTTCTCCTTCCGATAAAACGTCTTTTGAAAAAGCAATGCCGCAGAAGCGGCATTGCTTATTTAATTATTTATGCAAACGGGGGGAACACGAGGCATATCGCCAAAAGTATGGTCGATATGGAAAGTATTGAATCAAATCTGTCCATTACTCCGCCGTGACCGGGGAAAATCTTACCGTAGTCCTTGATCCCATGCTCGCGCTTAAGAAGAGAAGCAATAAGGTCGCCGATCTGAGATACTGCGGAAAGAACGACACCGCATACGGCGAGGACTATGTAATTCGGGGTAAGCTCGGTCGTGAGGCTCACGATAAGTCCGAGAAGCATTGCAAGACCGCCGGCACATACGATTCCTCCGATAGAGCCCTCAACGGTTTTCTTAGGGCTTACCTCGGGGATGAGCTTATGGCGTCCGAAGAACCTTCCGGTAAAGTATGCGAAAACGTCGCATCCCCACGCGCAAACGAGCATAAGAACTACGAACCAGAGTCCGACGTGCTTGTCAAGATAGCGCATCGCGCTTAACGAGCTGAAGGACAGAACGACGTAGCAAGCAAACACGAACGCCTGCGATATCTCGGCAAACTGAAGCTTGCCCTTCATAAACACTGCTACGAAATAGGTGTAAATGAGATATGCGAAGAGCGCCGCAACGGCGACAAGTATAAACTTCGTTGCGTTATCACGCGAAATAAAATATGCGGCGATCGGGAAACCAAGTCCCATAAGATAGGGGGGAATCGTTATAACGAGATGCTTTTCAATTCCCGCAACCTTGAAAAGCTCGTAAAGAGCAAAGAGCGCGAGGATCGAAAGAAGCGCGGCGTAAATTATATACTCCGAGAAGATAAGAATGGGAATTCCAACGACTGCCATTCCTATTGAGGTTAAAATTCGTGTTTTCATTTTTTTACCTGATCTTCCTTATCTAAACCGCCAAAGCGGCGTTTTCTTGAAAGAAACTGAGTTATCGAATTTACGATATCCTTTTCACCGAATGAGGGCCAGAGAGTGTCGAGAACGACTATCTCCGAATAAGCGCTCTGCCAAAGGAGGAAGTTGGATATTCTGAGGTCTCCGCCCGTTCTTATAACGAGGTCGGGGTCGGGAGTGCCTGCGGTATAGAGATTCGCTGAGAGTATTTCGGGAGTAAGCTCGGTATTGCCTGCCGCGAACGCCTTGTTTGCGGCGCGGACGATCTCATCCCTGCCGCCGTAGTTAAGCGCAACGCTACAAACGAAAGCTCTGTCCTTTGCCATATTCTCTGCTTCAAGACACTTTTCACGAAGCTCATCGGAAAGGACGGAGAGGTCACCGATAAACTTTACCGAAAATTCCTTATCGGTCTTTATCTTCTCTATAACCACCTCGTCTACGTACTTATAAACGAGCTTCATTATAGTGTCTACCTCTTCCTTAGGTCTTTTCCAGTTTTCTGTCGAAAAGGCGTAAAGGGTTACGTAATGTATACCAAGCTCTCTGAACTTTTCAAGGGCGGGCTGAATTCTCTTCGCGCCCTCGACGTGACCTGCGCTACGAGGGAGACCGCGGCGCTTTGCCCATCTTCCGTTACCGTCGCATATAACGGCTACGGAATTTATTCTTCCCTCACACATGCTTTTGTCAAGCGTCTTCTTTTTAAAGAACATTTATAAAAATCAGATCTCCATAATCTCTTTGGTCTTAAGAGAGGTTACGGAATCTATCTCCTTGATGAATTTATCGGTAAGGTCCTGAACGAGCTTATCAGACTGCTTAGCCTCATCCTCGGTCATTTCGGAATCCTTCTTAAGAGCCTTTACCTTATCGTTTGCATCACGGCGGATATTACGGATAGCAACCTTTGCATCCTCACCGAGCTTTGAGATCTGCTTTGAAAGCTCACGGCGGCGCTCCTCAGTCATAGGGGGGAAGGTGAGACGGATGCAAGAGCCGTCGTTCTGGGGGTTGATTCCGAGGTCGGAGGTGAGAATAGCCTTCTCAATTCCCTTCATTGCGGACTTATCCCACGCGGTGATGGTGAGAGTACGCGCGTCGGTAACCTTGATCTCTGCGATAGATGCGATTGCTGTAGGTGAGCCGTAGTAGTCTACCTCGATCTTCTTAAGAACGTCGGGGGTTGCTCTTCCTGCGCGGATGGTGGAAAGATTTTCTTTATAAGAGCTAAGGCTCTTAGTCATTTTTACCTCATATTCTTTGGTATCAAGTTTCATTTTTGTTTCTCCTTTATGTAAATCAAATTTTTAATCAGCGGTAACTATTGTTCCGACGGTCTCGCCACGGAGTGCCTTGCAGATATCGTCGGGATTCTTGAGTCCGAATACGTGAATGGGCATACCGTTCGACATACAGAACGCCGTTGCGGTCGAGTCGATAGCCTTGAGGTTCATTGCAAGCACCTCGGACGCCTTTACGCGCTCAAGCTTCTTTGCATTCGGATTCTTTCTGGGGTCATCGGTATAGATATAATCGATATTCTTAGCCATAAACATAGCGTCAGCCTCGATCTCTGCCGCCTTTACAGCACCTGCAGTATCGGTTGAGAGGAAAGGAATTCCAAGTCCGCATCCGAACACGACTACCTTACCCTCGGAGAGATATTTCTTCGCTACGTCGGACGAATAGTCCTCTGCAAGAGGCGACATAGGAACGGAGCTCATAACAACTGCGTCAACGCCGCATCTTACGAGCGCATCCTTCATACAAATAGAATTTATAACGGTTGCAAGCATACCCATTCTGTCAGCGGCAACACGGTCCATTTCACCGCCCTGTCTTCCGCGCCAGATATTACCCGCACCGATAACGACTCCGATCTCAAGCCCGGATTCCTTAGCTTCCTTAATTGAAGCGGCAACGCTGTCAACGAAGCTTACGTCGTATATTTCACCGCTTCCGTTAGAGAGTGCCTCACCCGATAATTTTAAAAGAACACGCTTCATATAGAGTACCCCTTTATAATTATAATTATATCATTATATATTTTAACTCAAATTGCGAAATTTGTAAACACCTTTTTTTAAAAAAATATAAATTAGTGCAAAGTATATAAAAACAGGCTGACTCAAATGGATAATATTGAGCCAGCCCATTTCAAATTATATTATTTTTTAAGAGCGATAGCCGCCTTAGCCTTAGCGGCGATGTTAGCCGCGGTGAGTCCGTACTCTTCAAGGAGAGTGGGAACCTTACCCGACTTACCGAATCTGTCCTCAACGCCAACGCGAAGAACGGGAACGGGGCAAGCCTGGCAAACTGCCTCACTTACAGCAGAACCGAGACCGCCGATGATGTTGTGCTCTTCAGCGGTTACAAGAGCGCCGGTTTCGGATGCCGCCTTAACGAGGATCTCGTTATCAAGGGGCTTGATCGTGTGGATATTGAGAACGCGAGCGTCGATACCCTCAGCGGCGAGCATTTCAGCCGCCTCAAGAGCAACGTGAACCATATAACCGGTTGCAACGAGAGTAACGTCCTTACCCTCACGCATAGTTACGCCCTTGCCGATCTCGAACTTATAGTCCTTCATTTCACCGGTGAGATTCGGAACTGCGAATCTGCCGAAGCGCATATATACGGGGCCGTAGAAGTTGATTGCGGCTTCTACTGCGGCATAAGCCTCACCCGCGTCGGAGGGGTTGATGATAGTCATGCCGGGAATAGTTCTCATAAGAGCTATATCCTCGTTGCACTGGTGAGTAGCGCCGTCTTCACCTACGGTGATACCTGCGTGAGTTGCGCCGATCTTAACGTTAAGGTGGGGGTAGCCGATCGAGTTACGAACCTGCTCGAACGCTCTTCCTGCCGCGAACATTGCGAAGCTGGAAGCGAATACTACCTTACCGGTGGTTGCGATACCTGCCGCAACGCTCACCATATTTCCCTCTGCGATACCGCAGTCGAAGAATCTTTCAGGGAACTTCTTCTTGAACATACCCGTCTTGGTTGCCGCCGCAAGGTCAGCATCAAGAACGAGGAAATCGTACTTTTCACCAAGCTCGGCAAGAGCCTGGCCGTAGCTTTCTCTGGTTGCCTTCTTATCTGCCATCGTCATGCTCCTCCTTACTTAAGACTCTCGGCGATCTTGTTAAGCTCATCAATAGCGATCTTATACTGATCCTCTTTGGGAGCTGCGCCGTGCCATTCGCAAGCGTTTTCCATATAGGAAACGCCCTTACCCTTGATACTCTTAGCGATAATAACGGTGGGCTTACCCTTTACGGTCTTAGCCTCGTTAAGAGCCGCCTCAATTTCAGAGAAGTTGTGTGCGTCGATAGAGATAACGTGCCATCCGAATGCACGGAATTTCTCATCGTGGGGTGCGGGGTTCATAACCTCGGCGATAGGACCGTCGATCTGAAGACCGTTCCAGTCAACGAATGCGCAAAGGTTATCGAGCTTATAATGAGCGGCAAACATTGCTGCCTCCCATACCTGACCCTCTTCGGTCTCACCGTCGCCGAGGATAGCGTATACGCGGTAGGGGTTGTTATAAACCTTACCCGAAAGAGCCATACCGCAAGCGGCAGAGATACCGAGACCGAGCGATCCGGTAGTCATATCAACGCCGGGAGTTCCCTTCATATCGGGGTGACCCTGAAGGTGAGAATCTGCCTGACGAAGAGTCTTGATAACGTCCTTTTCAAAATAGCCGCGCTCAGCGAGAACCGCGTAAAGAGCGGGAGCAGTGTGACCCTTGGAGAGAACGAATCTGTCTCTCGAATCAAGCTTAGGATTCTTGGGGTCGATATTCATCTCTTCGAAGTAGAGATAGGTGATGATATCCGCGATGGATAATGATCCGCCGGGATGACCGCATCCGGCGCTGTAAACACCTTCAATAATGCCGAGACGGACATTATTAGCAAGGCGTTTAAGGTTGAGTTCCTTGGACTGTTCCATGATAAAACCGTTCCTTTACTTATTTTTCAATTACGTATATTTTACTACAAATATTTCGCCTTGTCAATAGAAAAAAACACCGCTGAAGCATTTTCGGCGATGTTTTTTCAAAAATTAATATCTGCGGCGGGTCTTGATCTGTATTGCCGCACCGATAAGAGCGATAATTGCGGTGGGAATGATGATCGCAAGCTGCTCGTTCCCCTCAAATATCTTCCACGCGGTAAAGTCGTAAAGATTCTTTGAAACGACTATCACGGCAAGCCACGAACCGAGCGCCGCCGTTCCGATCATTTCGATATATTTCTTAAGAAGAAGCGCTATAATGATAGCGACGAGGGCTGAGATAAGCGCAACGGTTACGAGCATATCGGCATACGAGGCTTCAAGTCCGAGATAGAAGCCGTTATACGCGACGATATACATCGAATATCCCGCGGCTACTACGTAGAGGACGGTGTAAAGGAACTTTGAGAGAACGCCCGCGATAAGCGCAACGACGATTCCGATTATCCAAGCAGGTATTTCGACGTCGGGTGGGAGAAGCGGAGTCAAAAGGTGCGCACCGAGCATAAATCCGGCAACGAAGAATGCGACGAATCTGACAAGACCCATAATCTTTCTGCCGAAGAATGCGAGGGTGAGCGACAGAATTGCAACGATGAGCATCGACACGTGATTATAGCTTGAAACAAATTCCACGATATCGTTCCAAACGGAGCTGACGTCGGGAGTCTTGGAGGCATCTTTAAAAAGCGAAACTATCGCCTGCCATATAGATTCGAAGCTGAATTTCGCCTCTTTTACACAGTCGACGAATTCGCTGAAATTAGAATACATCAATACTTCTCCTTTCCGATAAAATTTAATTGCGATTTAGCTTGTCCCAATTATATCATAAAAAAAGATAAAAATCAAGTAAGCAAAACAATTTTACACTTTGGAAATAAAAGGAATTTATTCAAGGTGAGGATAGAGGTTATACACCTCTTTGCCGAGTGCGGAGGCAATTCTCACGGTCTGCCCTGCTCCGCTTGCGCTCCTTTGCACGTAAGCGATGAGGATATCGCACTCCTCTGCGAGGCGCTGATTTCTTATACGCATACAGTCTGGCGTATATTCGCGGGAAACGTATATTACCTCGTCGGCGAGGTTCAAAATATAATCGTATTTATTTCTTTGATACTCCGACCATTTTTCACCCTGATTGAAGCAGGGTAAAAGAAGCGTTAAGGTTACGTCGGGATGCGTTTTTCGGTAATTTATGACCGCTATGGCCGCCTCCGTGTCAAATCCCAGCGCTCCGCCCGCGAAAAATTTGCGGCATCCTTTGCCGTACGCATATTCGATAGCGCGCGTTATAAGATCGGGCAAAGCATCCTTATGAGACGCTTTTATTGTCCTGTGTCCTGTAAAAGAGCATGCCTTCATAGCTCGTGCGTCTCCGTTCAAATTTGATCCTTTGAATTATATTTTAACATCACGCGAAAGCATTGTCAAGCAAAATAAGTCAGATTTTGGCGACGGTATATGTTAACATACTGTGAACATTATTTGCCATGCTTGACAATTCGGCGTTATTATGATAAAATGTTTAATGCATTATGCTTTTAAAGCAATTACCAAAGGAGCAAAACATGGACGACGGCGCTGACGGGAACACGTGCTTTTGTATTTTTCCCGCGCTTCATACGTATATATGACTTAACCGCACAAAAACGATGCGGTTAGGTCTTTTTTGCTTTTTTAAAAACAAAAATAATTTATTGATTTAAAAATCAGAAAGGTTCATCATGGCACTAAAAATTGTGATTATACTGTTTTGTATAGTCATGTCCGCGTATTTCTCGGCAACGGAGACCGCGTTCTCTACCTTTAACAGAATAAGGATCAAAAATCTTGCGGAAAAAGGAAACAAAAGAGCGACGAAGGTTCTTAAGCTCGCGGATAAGTATGACACACTTCTTTCCACTATATTAATTGGAAACAACATCGTAAACATCCTCGCTTCATCCTTGACCACCCTGCTTTTCATTGATATTCTTAAGGGCGGCGCTTTTGAGGATTGGAGCTCGGCACTTTCGACGGCGATACTCACGGTCATAATACTTACATTCGGCGAGATTTCACCGAAAACGGTAGCGAAGAAAAAGCCCGAGAGCTTCGCACTCTTCTCTGCCCCGCTTATTAACGCACTCGTTTATATTCTCACCCCTCTCACCTTTATTTTCGGTCAGCTTCAAAAACTTTTGCAAAAGGCATTTAAAAACGACGACGAGAATGCTATAATAGAAGAGGAGCTTATCTCAATGGTAGAGGAAGCCGAAGAGGACGGAAGCTTTGACAAGGAAGAAAGCGAGCTTATAAAGAGTGCGATCGAATTTGCAGACCTTGACGCATCCGACATCTTCACCCCCAGAATCGATATTACGGCTATCCCCTCGACCGCAACGAGAGAGGAGATCGAAAAGGTATTCGCAGAGTCGGGATTTTCGAGACTGCCGGTTTACGAAGAGGATATAGATAACGTTATAGGTATACTTTATTACAAAGATTTCTACACTGCGGAATTTGAAAGCGTAAGCGAAATACTGAAGCCCGTTATGTTCGTCGCTATGACGCAGAAGATCAACGACATAATGAAAGAGCTTCAGGAAAAGCAGCTCCACATGGCGATCGTTCTGGACGAATTCGGATCAACCGCGGGTCTCGTTACCCTTGAGGACGTTATAGAAGAGATCGTCGGCGAGATATGGGATGAGCACGACGAAAAGGTCGTTGATATACAAAAAATCGGCGACAAGGAATACATAGCGTCGGGTATGGCAAACCTCTCAAAGCTCTTTGACGAGCTTGAAATCAAGGAGGACGTCGACGCGCAGACGGTTAACGGCTGGGCTATGGAAGAGCTTGAAAAGATACCCGAGGTTGGCGACTCCTTTGAATTTTGCGGAATCAAGGTCGAGGTTCTTGAAATGGACGGCCGAAGAATAGAAAACATCAAGGTTACCGATCTTCGCAAATCCGATGAAGAGGACGACGACTCGGACGACGAGCACGAGCAACAGGAAATTAAATTTTAACACGGGAGAAATAAAATGAAGCACTATTTTGGAATTGACATTGGCGGAACTTTCATCAAGGGCGCGATAGTTAGCGAAAAGGGCGCGATAGTTACCAAGAGTAAGATCCCCACCGACTATAAACAGGGCGGCGACAAGGTAGTTGAAAACATCAAGTCGCTTTGCGATTCCCTTCTCTCCGAGGCGAAGATGAATTATTCCGATATAACAGCTATCGGAATGGGCGTTCCCGGTATGATCGACAGCGATGCGGGTGTCGTTGTTGCAACCAACAACCTCGGCTGGAAGAATTTCGAGATAGCGAAGAAGATGGAGGCCGCAACCGGACTCAAAACGAAGATTGCAAACGACGCGAATGCGGCGGCACTCGGCGAAATGAAATTCGGATTCGGCGGAACTTATAAGAATATAATCCTCCTCACCCTCGGAACGGGTGTTGGCGGCGGAATAATCGTTGACGGAAAAATAGTTGACGGAAACAAGGGCGCGGGCGCTGAGCTTGGTCACGCCGTTATCGAAATGGGCGGTGAGCCCTGCACCTGCGGAAGACGCGGATGCCTTGAAGCCTACGCTTCCGCAACGGCGATCATAAGAGACACGAAAAGAGCAATGGAGGCGCACAAGGATTCAAAGCTCTGGGAGATCGGCTCTCTTGACGCGGTAAACGGTAAGACCGCGTTTGACTACTACGAGGTTGACGAATACGCAAAGGCAGTCGTTGACTCATATATCGAGCATCTCGCCTGTGGAATCACGAACTACGCAAACATATTCAGACCCGAGGCAATCGTGCTTGGCGGCGGAGTTTGCGCACAGGGCGACACCCTCATCAACCCCCTCAAAAAGATCCTTAACGAGGATATATTTGCAAAGGGACTCGGTCCGAAGGTTGAGCTTCTTATAGCGAAGCTCGGCAACGATGCAGGTTCGCTCGGCGCGGCGGC
>JAZLEH010000027.1:0-9389 GCA_045615165.1 Eubacteriales bacterium
AAAGCGACTCACCGGGAATACCCATAAAGCTCGGAAGACCTGCGCCCGAGCCGATGAAAACAGCCTCAAAGCCGTCTTTAAAAAGCTCGTCGATCGTGAGGGTCTTACCGATAACGACGTTGGTCATAAAGTTAACGCCCATAGCCGAGAGGTTTTCAACCTCTTTTTTCACTATCGCCTTGGGGAGTCTGAATTCGGGTATGCCGTAAACGAGAACTCCGCCCGCGGTGTGTAACGCCTCGAAAACGGTGACGTCGTAACCGAGCTTTGCAAGGTCGCCCGCGCAGGTAAGTCCCGAGGGACCCGAGCCGACGACGGCTACCTTACGGCCGAGCTTTGCCTCAACCGTCGGGGGCGTTGTGCTATGAGTATTATGCCAGTCGGCAACGAAGCGCTCAAGTCTTCCTATACCGACACTCTCCCCTTTTATTCCTCTAACGCACCTTGATTCGCACTGAGTTTCCTGCGGGCAGACTCTTCCGCAAACTGCGGGGAGGCTGGAAGTTCTTGCGATGACCTGATATGCGCCCTCAAAGTCGCATTCCTTGACCTTCGCTATAAATTCGGGGATTCTTATATTTACGGGGCATCCCTCGGAGCAAGGCATATTTTTGCATCCGAGGCATCTTAAAGCCTCGTTTATTGCGGTCTCTTCATCATATCCCGTCGCAACCTCGAAGAAATCGCGGCTTCTTTCAACAGCGTCTCTCGTCGGGATGGGATTTTTCTTGGGGTTCATATTAAAGTTTGCCATTATTCATTCGCCCCCTTGAAAAGATTGCAGGTTTCCTCGTGCTTATGGCGCTCAAAATCGCGGTACATAGACGAGCGCGACATAGCCTCGTCAAAATCGACCTGATAACCGTCAAAATCGGGTCCGTCAACGCAGGCGAACTTCG
Source organism: Eubacteriales bacterium (assembly GCA_045615165.1). Classification (GTDB taxonomy): domain Bacteria; phylum Bacillota; class Clostridia; order Oscillospirales; family CAG-272; genus UBA1740. The sequence goes on from JAZLEH010000027.1 coordinate 900, forward strand.
TTACTCTCTCACCGTCGATATTAAGAGTGAGGCGGCAACCGCCGCACATTCCCGTGCCGTCGATCATAATGGGGTTCATTGAAACGTCGCACGGAATACCCGTGGGCTTCGTTGCCATAACGACGAATTTCATCATAACGAGAGGACCGATGGTTATAACCTTATCGAATCTTCCGCCCGATGCGAATATCTCGGAAAGAGGGAGACACACGTTACCCTCGCGGGCATACGAGCCGTCGTCTGTCATAACGAAGAGCTCGTCGGAGCAGGCGCGGAATTCGTCCTCAAGAATAACGAGGTCTTTATTGCGGAATCCGATGATAGAGGTGACCTTGCATCCGAGCTCGTGGAATTTCTGCGCTACGGGAAGTGCTATTGCGCATCCTACGCCGCCACCGACGATACACACCTCTTTGATCCCATCGGTGTGGGTCGGCATACCGAGCGGGCCTACGAAATCCTGAATATATTCACCCTCGTTCTTGTGATTGAGCTTTTCGGTGGTAGAGCCGACGACCTGGAATATGATCTTGACCGTTCCCGCTTCTCTGTCATAGCCTGCAACGGTGAGAGGAATGCGCTCCCCCTCTTCGTCAACTCTTAATATTATAAACTGTCCCGCCTCAGCCTTACGCGCGACGAGCGGAGCTTCTATATCCATCATCGTTACGGTAGGATTGAGACTTTTTTTACGAATAATTTTGAACATTCTTATTTCCTTGCGCAAATCTTTGTAGTTTATTTTTTATTCTACCACACATAAAAACATTTGTAAAGACTAAATGCAAAATTTAAAGAAAAAAGTCGGCGAAAGTGCCGACTTTTTTGTGTTTTCAACCCTTTTTACATCTGTAAGAGGGGTTGAATGCATAATAATTCTTCTGATTAAGCCCCTCTGTGACTCGTCTGAGGGCTTCGCCGAAGCGCTGATAGTGAACTATTTCGCGCTGACGGAGGAATTTAATTACGTCGTTTACATCGGGATCGTCGGAGAGGCGGAGAATGTTATCGTAGGTAACCCTTGCCTTCTGCTCTGCGGCGAGGTCCTCGTTGAGATCTGCTACGGGATCGCCCTTAACGCCTATATACGCGGTGGTAAATGGTACGCCGTCGGCAGAAGCGGGAAAGACTCCGAGGGTGTGATCGACGAAATACTTATCCATTCCGCCCGCCTTAACCTCCTCGGGCGTGAGATTTCTCGTAAGCTGGTGAACGATGGATGCAACCATTTCGGCATGGCCGAGCTCCTCACTTCCGATATCGGTAAGAGTTCCGATGACTACGCCGTCCTTCATAGAATATCTCTGGTTAAGGTATCTCGTCGCCGCGCCCATTTCACCGTCAGGCCCACCGAGCTGTGAAAGGATCACGCTTGCGAGCTTGGGATTGGTATTTTTCAGCTTTACGGGATACTGAAGCTTTCTTTCATAAACCCACATTTTATTTCACCTCTCCTTCTATCTGCCAGGGCCATTCGCCCTCGACCCAGCTCCATCTGTCGCCGACGACTCCCTCGGAGAAAAGCGGGCCGTAATTATTCTGGTATTCGGTCATCGCCTCGTCGAGCATTGAGAGCGTTTTCTTGTAATACGAGAGCGCCTGTGCTGAATCGGGATGAGTATCAAGATAAAGCTCAGCCTCCACCTTAGCGAAGGAGAGCGCCTGTATTTTGTTCATAAGCGTTCTTTTTGCGTTATCCATTTACACAGTCCTCCAGCGGTTTGTCAAGCTCCTCGAAGAGCGTTCCGCGCGAGAGCGCCTTATCAGGCTCGTAGAGCATACGCCAGCGCTGATACGGAACGTACGCCATTGCGAGCTGGCGGTCGTCAAGACCGCTGTCGTTAGCCTCCGCTGTGCCGCCGATTCCCCACGGTGCACCCGTTCCGGGGCATCCGTCGATGCGCGAGGGTGTACTTGACGGATTGCGCGAAGAAAATCCGTTTTCATTTCTTTCCATACTAAGTTTTTTCCTTTTCGTTTTCTTGGGTTTCCCCTTATTCATTTTATGAGAAAGCGCGGAAAATGACAAAGGGCGAAGAACCGTTCGGTCCTTCGCCCATAATTTATTGTTTCATAAGGCTTTTATATATTTCCTCGGCGGCGAGCTTTACCTTCGCGACCGATACGCCCTCTTTTTTCGGCAAGCAATAGTACATAGCCTTCTGATTTCCGATACCGATTATATCGCCGATCTCATACCAGTTGAAATCCGCGTTTGCGGTGTAGGAGGACAGCGGCTTCTGCTCGTAATCAAGCGCTCCGTCACATCCCGTGAGCTTAAAGCCCGACTCGGAGTGAGTAAGATATCCCTCGCCGACCGAATAGAGCTTCTTGTTATTGACGGTCATAAGAATATCAACGGGGGATTCAAAGGAATATTTACCCTCTGCGACCTCTCGCCTGACCTCCTCGCGCTCCCACGAAAACCAATCGGGGATATGGGTGAACGAGGGATTTCCGTCATCCGATTCGAGTTTTCCGTATTCGGTGAGAGTATGCTTTTTTCCGCACTCGAGGCAGACGATCTCCGTACCCTTGCCGAGCATTTTTCCCTCGGTCTTGCAGACGGGGCATTTATAAAGAACTCTGTGAAGATAATCGGCTCTCGTGGGGGCGTCGATCTTAATACCGTTTTCACTCTGCCAGAGGAAATTATCAAACGCGAACTGCTTTTCGATGACCGCGTTTATCTCCTCGGGAGTCATTGAGGATATCTCCTCTTGGGAAAGAAGGTATTCAAGCTTCGCCGACACCTCAACCTCTCTGACCTGAATGTTGTTATAAAGCGGATCACGCGCAAAAGCGCCGTAGGATCTTATAGCGACGAGAGGAATGCCGAGAGCCGAAACGAGCTTTCCGAGAGAGGGCGGGAGCGTCATCGCTTTTCCGTCGAAGGTATAGCCCGCCTCGGGGAATATAACGATATTGCTTTTAAGCTTTTTTGCGGCGTATTTTATATCGCATACGACCGCAGGGTCGGAGACGAATTTTCTCGTCGGGATACAGCCGATCTGTCGAAGAAGCCACTCCTTACCGATAAAGGCGTCGGTGGTGGTCACGATATTGAAGGGCTTCGGATAGAGCGTTTCCGCAATTATCTCAAGATCGATGAAGGATGAGTGGTTCATAAGATAAAGGGCGTTTTCCCCTTTAGCGAGCCTTTCCATACCGACCTTCTCATATTTAAAATGCGTTTTCTTCAGATCAAACGAAGCGATAAAGCGCATAAGCATACGGAAAAACATATTGGGCTTTTTCGGCTTTTTGCGCTTCGTGCGTCTGATCGCAAGAACGTCATTATAGTCTTTTTCTATAACCTTAATTTTCATAAATAATTCCTCAAAAAGAATAGGAGCGCCATAAACTGACGCTCCTATATTAACACATTCTTAACAAAAAATCAATAGTTACAAAACAAAAAAGCGAATTTTGTCACCTTTTACGGCATTACAGGCAATTCCGAGGGTACGGTAATTGAGATCTGAAGCGACTCCCCTCCCCTTTGGATATTATAGACGATAATATCGCCCGCTCTTGCGCGGATATTGACCTCGGGCGCGTGGTAGACCCGTGTAACCACCGTTTCCCTTCCGTTAAGGGAGACCGATCTCACGATATCGCCGACCGCGATCCCCGCCCTCTCGGCGAGCGAGCCCGCCTCGACTGATTTAACGGCTACCGTCTCGATCTTTGCGCTCTTTTCGGTGAGGGGATCGTATTTTACAGTAGCGTCAATTACCTCAAGACCCATTCCGAGCTTTACTACGTGTCCGTTTGTGTCCTGCGTTGCGAGGCAATAGTGAATTATATTATCTGCGACGGATATAGCCACGTTAGACGGAATGGCAAACGAGAGGTTGGTCGCTTCCGCTTCGCGCGCGGTGACGATACCTATAAGCTCTCCGAGCTCGTTATAAAGTCCGCCGCCCGAGTTACCCTTGTTGATCGATGCATCAAAGCGGATAACGCGCATAAACACCTCGCCGCCCGATGCCGCGATTGAGAGGTAGCGGTTTTCGGATTCGAGGTTTATATTGCCCTGTGATGCGGAAATTCCGTATCCCATGGGATTACCGACGGCAACCACGGGATCAAGAATCGAGATAAGCTCGGAGTCCGCGATTTTTGCAGGGCGGGCAGTCGAATTTTTTATGACCTCACTGTTCTTAATTCTGAGAACCGCGATATCGTAATCGACCGAAGCACCGACGAGCTCGCACTTTGTGGCGAATTTCGGATATTCCTTGCCGTAAAGATATATCGATATATCCGAATCGGCAATTCGAGTGCCCGTTGCAGAGTCGTAGAGCACGTGGTTATTGGTTATGATATAAGCCGCGCCGCTCTCCTTATCGAGCTTGTATATAACGCCTGCACCGACATTATAATCCCCCGTGCTTCTCTTTGAGAAGATGCTGACGGTAGACGAGAGCGCGTGATTTACCGCCTCCCCCGATATTCCCTCGGTAACGGTTATATCACCGCCGACAGGACCTGCGTCCGCAGTGGTCATATCGCTGTATGTAATTATGAGATGCCCCTCGGCGTTTACGGAGGCGGCGATGATGCCGCGGCCGTCGTTACCGATAGCGCCTTTAAATTCATTAGTGAAATCGTCTATCGTTCCGCTATAGCCGGATTTTACCGCCATGGCGTAAACGTTTTCCACGCTGAGCGTTTCGATCTCGGTCCTCTTGGTCATATAATACGAGAATACGACCGACAAGATTACCGCGAAAACGATGACTAAGGATAATCCAAACCTTTTCATAAGCCTTTTCCCTCTTCGCTCTTACAGATCGAGAGCATTGAAAGCGAGACCAGAGAGGCGGTCATGGCAAGCAAGCTCCGCTGAAGCGAAGGATCTAGTTTAATAAATGAAAAACAAGCCGTTTGCAAATTAAATATCGATAAAAGCGCAAGCGTAAGCCTTATCGAATGAGAAAGTCGCTCCCGCCCCCCGCGTCTTATTAAGAAGAGACCGACAAAAGCGCGGATCATTCCGACGAGCGCGTAAACGAGGAAAACCATAAGCACGAGCCTCGGATACTCTCGCTGTTCTCCGAAATAAGCGGTATAAAGCATCATTCCCGTCATAGGAATGAATATTGCAAGAAGCGATGCCACAGTGCCCTCATCCCTCTCGCGCTCCATTCCGAGAACGCGGAAACGGAGAGAAACGATAAAGAGATAAAAGCCTGCGACGGTTACGAACCACGCGTTTTTATAAAGTATGCCGAACGCGAGATCAAAAGCGACGTATGCGAGGTTGAATATCACCCCGACGAACGTTGCAAATCCAAGCCTTAGCGACGGGTCGCGCAATATGAGCGCGAAATATCTTACGAGCCTTTTCATAAGAATATTTTGCCGCCACAAAGACGGTTTATTCCTCGGAATCTATATTAAGTGCCTTTGCCTCGGCGACCGCTTCCCTGAGAAGATCGGCAAACTCCTCGGAGCATTCGATCACGATCTCGGACTTTTCATAGCGGCCGTTGAGAGTGAGCCTATATACCTCGCTCGGAAACATCGTGGGCGCGTATATATATTTTCTGAATCCGACGGGCGTTTTGTGCGCCTTGCGGGTCGCCTTATCCTCACGCTCAATGGACGATACGTCCGAGAGCCATACTCTGCAAAGAGTGGATATGCGGCGGCCGACGGTCTGCCTTACTATGAATAACGGTGCGCCGTCAATATCAAGAGCGATATCGTAGGTGAATACGGGCGCGATGTATTTCGTGTAGATAAGGATTGCGGTGATAAGCACCATAAGCGACACCATTCCGACGAATCCCCTGTACCGATCCATCATAAAGTAGGTGACAAATCCGATAGCGGAGAGGAAGAGAGTCGCGAAAAACGCGATTTTCGCATTATTGTTCTTCGCCTTTGGGCGAACGGAGATCTCTTTAACCATTCGGCTTCTCCTTTGAGGAGAGAGTATAGTCGGAGAACTTAGCGCCTTCTACGTCCTCGTAGATAAGCACCATATAGGGCGACTTCATTTCAACGCCCTTTATTCTTATCTCAAGCCTGATCCAATAATACTCGTTATCGGAAATATTGAGATATTCCGAATCAACTCCGTCAAAGACGAGCTTATAGTAGCGATACATAAGGCGCTCGTCAAACTCCATAACGCTTAAGGTACCCGTTGCAAACGCCGTTCCGTCATTTTTTGACATCGGGAGCGCTGAGAGGGAGAAGGTGAAGTTATCGGTCGAATCGGGGTCAAGCGAGACTTTATACTTCTCTTCTATAGCCGCCATAAGCGAGGTATTATATCTCACGGATATCTGCACTTGATTTGCGCCGGGAATAACGATTAGGTTATCGCAGAAGAAATTACCCTCGTCTGGGTCGTCGTACTCAGCTCTGAGCCCCTGGGTTATCGCGCCGATATTTCCCTCGGTTGCGTTATAGTAGGCGGTGAGAGTATCGTTAAAGTATATATTTTTCATGCTCTTCGGATAGGTGTTGAAAAGCACGACTCTGAATATAAGAACTCCGACGACCGAAAGGCAGACGGCGGCTATCGTGAGCTTGAGTATCAAGCCGACCTTGCTTTTGCCACGCGGGCGATCGTCCTCATATTCGTTATAATCGGAATATCTTTCTAAATCATCCATTACACTTGTTCTCCGAAATTTTTATAAGATAATTATACATAATTATTCCGCGGATGTCAATAAAATTCAAGCTTAATTTACATTATGGCGATAAAAAAAGAAAAACGGGAACCGAAATTCCCGTTTTTCGAAAAATTATTAAGATTAAGCAAGCTCTGCGAAATACTTAATGGTTCTAACCATCTGGCTGGTGTAGGAGTTCTCGTTATCGTACCAAGAAACAACCTGTACCTGATAGGTATCGTCGTCGATCTTAGCAACCATGGTCTGGGTAGCATCGAAGAGAGAACCGTAACGCATACCGATAACGTCGGAGGATACGATCTCATCGGTGTTGTAACCGAAGGACTCGTTGGAAGCAGCCTTCATTGCAGCGTTGATGCCGTCCTTGGTGATGTCCTTACCCTTAACAACTGCGATAAGGATAGTGGTAGAACCGGTGCAGGTGGGAACTCTCTGAGCTGCGCCGATGAGCTTACCGTTAAGCTCGGGGATAACAAGGCCGATAGCCTTTGCAGCGCCGGTAGAGTTGGGAACGATGTTCTGAGCGCCTGCGCGAGCACGTCTGAGGTCACCCTTTCTGTGAGGACCGTCAAGGATCATCTGGTCGCCGGTGTAAGCGTGAACGGTGGTCATGATACCGCTCTGGATAGGAGCGTAATCGTTAAGAGCCTTAGCCATAGGAGCAAGGCAGTTGGTGGTGCAAGATGCAGCAGAGATGATCTTGTCATCAGCAGTAAGAGTCTCGTTGTTTACGTTGAAAACGATGGTCTTGAGATCGTTACCTGCGGGAGCAGAGATAACAACCTTCTTAGCGCCTGCGTTGATGTGCGCCATAGACTTCTCAGTAGAGCAGTAGAAGCCGGTGCACTCAAGAACTACGTCAACGCCAAGCTCACCCCAGGGGCAATCAGCAGCGTTCTTCTCAGCGTAGATCTTAAGAACCTTACCGTCAACGGTAATGGTGTTAGCCTCGTCATCAGCCTCTACGGTGTGACCGTCGTAACGACCCTGAGCGGTGTCGTACTTAAGAAGGTGAGCGAGCATAGATGCCTTGGTGAGGTCGTTGATAGCTACGATCTCATAACCCTCAGCGCCGAACATCTGTCTGAAAGCAAGACGTCCGATACGGCCGAAGCCGTTGATAGCAACCTTAACATTTGCCATTTTGAAAATCCTCCAAAATATAAAAATTATTTTTATCAGTATTCAGGACGGTAACCTAATTACCGCCATTATGTATTCTAACATATTTTTTGCCGTTATGCAATAGGATTGACGAATTTTTATCAAATTTGTTGAGTATTTTCAAAAAACCCCTTTTCAAGCATTTATTTTTAGCTAAAAATACGGCTCTTGACAATTCGAAAAATATTTAGTATAATAAATCGACTGAGCGGGGCAATCGCGCGGTATGTTGCCGAAAGGTATTACCGTGAGGAAAGTCCGGGCTTCACAGGGCAGGATAACGGATAACGTCCGCCGAGGGTGACCTCCGGGAAAGTGCAACAGAAATAAACCGCCGCGCAAGCGGTAAGGATGGAAAGGCGAGGTAAGAGCTCACCCGAACCTATGGTAACATAGGCTCGCTGTAAACCCTATTCGAAGCAACACCTTGATATCCGAAGTTTTCTTCGGGCGGCTGCCCGCCGTTTTCATGGTGGCAGAACCCATTTGGGTTTGAACCGTGCGGTAACGTGCGGTGAAGATAGATGATTGCTGCGTCCTTGACGTACAGAACCCGGCTTACAAGTTCAGTCTTTTTATAACCTATAAGGCTGAGATATTAGCTTAGCCCAAATGAGCTGATGTTCTTTACCGCAATGGATTGAGCATCGGCTTTTTTATATCGTAA
>JAZLEH010000028.1:0-4337 GCA_045615165.1 Eubacteriales bacterium
TATCGCTTGCAACACCCGTTCCGATAAGGTCGGTGGGCTCAGCAACGATAAGGTTGGGAGCGAGGAGAGCGATCTGTCTGATCTCTTCAACGGTGTCTGCGCATACGATAGTTGCAAGACCAACCTCGTCAGCGCGAGCGATTGCCGCCTTAACCTCGTCAAGCGTAAGCTTCTTTTCTGCGTGGTTAAGCATTACTCCGACAGCGCCGGCTTCCTTGATTGCTTCGGGAAGCACAGAGCCAAGACCACGTCCGGGAACGAGAGAATCCATATGCTGAGCATAGATATGTACTCTTTCGGTGTTCTCGGCAAGGAGTCTGATGTCGGTGTACTGAGGGGTGAGTATAACGTCAAGGTCATACTTCATAGCGATCTTATCAACCGCTTTTGCAAGCTTCAACATTCTTTCGCCCCACATGAAGCACTTGGGACCGATTTCGAAGTAAGGAGCTTTGATTTTGTAGTTCTTTAACATCTTTTTGCCTTTCTTTATTTAAATTTTAATTTTAGTTCATCATTTTGTCGAGCTGACAGTATCTCGCGTATGCTTCCGAGTAATCAGCTCCCGTCGGCTCGTAGGTCTTCTTCGTCTTAACGACGGAATCAACCGCTTCCTTGAGGGACGCAAACTCCCCTACTCCGACAGCCGCGGCAAGCGCACCGCCAAGACAAGCGGTTTCACTTTCGGTGAGAGTCTTAAGAACCTTTCCGGTAACGTCCGACTTGATAGAAGCCCAAAGGGGACTTGCCGCACCGCCGCCGGTGATTCTGATCTCTTTTATGGCCTCCTCGCCAACGTAGTCGAGGTTCTGCTTAAGAGTGAATGCAATAGCTTCCATAATCGCTCTTGCGAAATGCGCTCTTGTGTGCGAGAGATTGATTCCGGAGAATACCGCTCTTGCATCGGGGTTGTATTTCGGCATGGTAGAGCCTGTGAAATAAGGAAGCATCGTTAAGCCGTCAGTTCCGGGGGCGATATCCTTTGCAAGCTCGTCAAGCTCCTTGAAGGAGAAGCTTTCTGCAAAGTTGTTCTTGAACCATTTAAGCGCCATTCCTGCGGTCGATGACCAGAGGATAAGACAGTATTTACCGTCTACGGCGTGAAGATGGCAAGGAATAATGCTTTCGGGGTTGTACGCGGGCATCTTATCGGTCATAACGCAGATAGCCATGATCGTTCCCGTCATTTCGCTTATCTTCGTTTCGTCGGTTACGCCTGCGCCGAGAGTGCCTGCGATCTGGTCGAGCATACCGCTTACGACCTTAATTCCGTTATATTCTCCGACAAGAGTAGCGGTTTTCACTACCTTAGGAAGCTTGTCTTCGGTTATGCCGATGAAATCAAGCATTTCGTCCCACCACTTGCCGTTGACGACGTCGTAATAGATCGTTGAGGACTGTATCGTCGGCTCGGTAACGTAGTTTCCGGAAAGTGCGTAGAGTATGTAATCCTCAAGCATAAAGATTTTTTCGGTTTTTGCAAAGACCTCAGGCTCGTGATTCTTCATCCACATAACCTTGGATGCGGGCCATCCTGCTGTGATCTCGGGCTGTCCCGTTACCTCGTAAACCTTCTTATTTCCGAACCTTGCTTTTATTGCGTCTGCTTCCTCGGTTGCTCTGTTATCAAGCCATACGATGGCGGGATAAAGGGGCTTGCCGTTCTTATCGGTGAATATGATCGTTTCACCCTGGGTATCGATGGAAAGCGCGTCGATCTTACCGCATTCCGCTTCAAGCTCGGCGATAACGCTTTTGCACATCTCTACGTACTTCTCTGCCGCAAATTCGATATAACCGGTTGCGGGGTCGGTATCGAGAGTGTAATCCACCGAGCGAAGAGCAAGTCTTTCGCCCTCTTTCGTGAATACTGCCGCCTTGATAGACGTCGTTCCGATATCTATACCAAGATATCTTTTTGTTTCACTCATAACATAAATCCTTTCATATAATATAAACGAAAGTTTTGTTTCGGTTTTGTTTCGTTTGTGGTTTGTTTTGGTTATCTTATTTTAGCATAAATGAAAGCAAAAGTCAATAAAAAGCTTGCGTTTTTTAAGAAAAAATCTGAAAAATTTACACCTTGATTTCACTGACGAATATAACGAATTTTTCTCTTGCAATTTCAAAATATATATGATATACTTTAAGTAATAAAAGCAATACGAGGTTTTTGATCAATGTCATCTGAATCGGAAAGCAGACGCGAGCAAATAATGGAGCTTATTCATTCGCAGGGGCGCGTTAAGGTCGCGGAGCTAAGCGATAAATACGGTATATCCGAGGTTTCGATACGCAAGGACCTCGAAGCGCTTGAAGCGCAGGGTCAGCTTACGAGAATTCACGGCGGCGCCGTAGGCATGAACAAGCTTTACGTCAATATGGACCTAAACGAGCGATTCAAAACGAACGCGGCGGCAAAAAAGAGCGTTGCCGAGCTTGCAGCAAGGTTTATCGACGATAACGACACGATTATGATGAATGCGGGAACGACGCTTACCTATGTGCTCCGTGCTCTTCGCGGCAAGAAGAATATCAGCATCGTTACAAACTCGGTACAGAATGCGACCGAGGCGGCGCTCTTCCCTTCCTTTAACGTTATTTTGCTCGGAGGCGAGCTCGATTCTAAGTATCAATTTACTTACGGCCGCGACGCGATACATCAGCTTGAAAACTATCACGCAACTAAATGCATACTTTCGGTTGACGGAATAAGCGCGGCATCCGGACTTACGCTTTATTATTCAAATGAAGCAGAGCTTGCAAGAAAAATGATCGACAGATCGGATATGTCCATCGTCGTTGCCGACTCGTCAAAGCTTGGTAAAAACGTATTCGCAAGGATAACCGATGCATCGGAAACCGATCTTCTTATAACCAATAAATCGGATAATTCGGAGGAGCTTTCAAGGCTTAGAAAGCTCGGAGTGAAGATACAGGAAGAATAACTTATAATTTTTGACGCTCAATGCATTTTTTTATACAAATTGTGTTTAATTTTATACTCCAAACGTATTAAATTATTATATAATGTAGTTAATGTATCGCTTTGGCGTCGGAGGGGATTATATGCAATACGATTGCCCGAAGCTGAAGATCAATAAAGTGATCGAGGTTGATTCGATAACGTCTATACATTACTTTGAGTTTGGTGACGATTTCGTTGATACTCTTGAGTCACACGAGCCATGGGAGCTTGTGTATATCGATCGCGGCGAATGTTATATCGTAGCCGGTGAAAAGGAGATACGCCTTCAGCAAGGTGACCTTTATTTCCACAAGCCGCACGAGGAGCATATGCTAAAAACCATAAAGGGCGTTGCTCCGAATATCTTTATCGTTACGTTCTCGTCGTCCTCGTCGGCGATGTCATATTTTGAAAACAGAAAGATATGTACGTCTCTTTCAACAAAGCAGCATATATCTGCTATAATTCACGAGGCAACGAATACCTTTGACCTTCCCTTTAACGTGCCGGATATGCACGGACTTAAGCTTAAATCGAACGGCTCGCTCTGGGGCGGTCCGCAATCTGTTATGATAAGGCTTGAGCTTATGCTTATCGAGATGGTCAGGGATAGTAACTACTACGCAAATAAGTCGAAAATGTTCTTCCCCAAGGATATCATTGAGGATGAATTTGCGCTCCGTATTATTTCGTTTATGGAAGAGCGCATATACGCTAGATTCAATATGGATGAGCTTAGTCGCGAGCTTTCGTTCGGTAAGACTTATATTTCGAAGTATTTCGCAAGAATATCGGGATATTCCATCATAAATTATTTCACGATGATGAAGATCAACGAGGCAAAAAGGCTTATACGCGAATCAAAGTATAACTTTTTTGAAATATCCGAGATGTTGCTTTTCACAAATTCGCACTATTTTTCGACAGTATTTAAAAAATGCACCGGAATGACTCCGTCGCAATATAAAAAATCTTGCATTAAAAATTAAGGAGATATAAAATGAAAACCGCTATCGTAAATACTACAATAGTTCTTCCCGATCATCTGATACCCAACGGCGTTATCGTTATCGAGGATGGCGTTATAGTTGACTTCGGTAAGAAGATCTGCACCGACGGTATGGAATGTATCGATGCAAAGGGCGCTTATACCGGCCCTGGTCTTATCGACATTCACACTCATGCAGATGGAGAGACCTTCTTCTCTGAAGATCCCGTAAAGGCTGCTGCAACCCTTCTTCAGCACGGTGTTACCGACGTTATGCCTGCGCTTTACTTCAATATGACTGCAGATCAGCTCGTTGAGCAGGTTAAGCTCGTTAAGGGCGCTATGGCGTCCGGTAAGGCAAAGAACATCATTGGTCTTTAT
>JAZLEH010000029.1:0-6271 GCA_045615165.1 Eubacteriales bacterium
TCCGACGGTGGTTCGACTGTTGCATCCTCGTCCGTTGAATCGGGCGAAAAGGTTTCAGAGCCCGTAGCGCCCACGAAGGATAATTATCATTTCGTCGGTTGGTATAACGGCGAGACTCTATGGGATTTCGAAAACAATGCAGTAAACTCTAATATAACCCTCACTGCAAAGTGGCAGAGGATCAATTACGTAGTAACCTTTGATGCCGCTAACGGCTCGGCTACCTTCGATCAGGTTGCCAAGGCGGGCGATAAGCTCCTTGAGCCCGAAGAGCCGCAGAGAGCTGATTATAAGTTCCTCGGCTGGTATAACGGCAGTGCAAAGTGGGATTTCAATGCTCCCGTAAGCTCTAAGATGACTCTCGTTGCAAAGTGGGAACAGATAATCAGATACACCGTAACATTTGATTCAAACGGCGGAACGGCTATTGACGATAAATCTGTCGTCGCAGGGGAAAAGGTTGCCGCCCCCACTCCTCCGACAAGAGCGGAATACAGATTCCTCGGCTGGTATCTCGGCGAGGAGCTTTGGAACTTTGAAACTCCGATAACCTCAACTATAACCTTGGTCGCAGAGTGGGAGAGAGTTGTTTTCCCGCAGTATGACGTTACCTTCGATACCGTCGGCGGCTCGGCTATATCTAAGCAGACTATTACCGAGGGCGATCTCGCAAGTGAGCCGGTTGAAGCTCCCGAGAAGACGGGATATAAGTTCACGGGATGGTTTGATTCGAACGGCAATCCTTGGAACTTCAGCACTCCTATAACCGAGCCCATCACTCTCGTTGCAGGATGGGAGGCGCTCCCCGAGTATACAGTAACCTTTAATTCAAATGGCGGCTCGTCCGTTCAGTCGGCAACCGTATATCAGGGTGCTATCGTATCGCGTCCGACCGATCCCACCTATCCCACCGTCTCCTATCAGGAGCAGACCGCAACATTCCTCGGTTGGTATAACGGTAATGAAAAGTGGGATTTCAAAACTCCGATAACCGACGATATAACTCTCACTGCAAAGTGGAGCGTTAAGATCAGCTATAAGATAACCTATTCATCGGAATCTCCCGTTACCTATAACGCGGTTGAATATATCAACCCCGGTGAGAAAGCACCCGTTCCCTCGCTAACAACTCCGAGCGGATATAAATTCCTCGGCTGGTATAACGGAAGCACTCTCTGGAACTTTGATTCCGCACCCACCTCGAATATTACCCTCGTCGCTAAGTGGAAAAAGCTCAGCGTATACACCGTAACCTTCGATTCGCAGGGTGGCTCGTCGGTTGATCAGCAGAGGGTAGAGGAGGGCTCGAAGATCAGTCGCCCGACCGATCCCACATATCCCACCGCAACCGATAAAGAGGTGAACGCAACCTTCCTCGGTTGGTATAACGGAAGCACTAAGTGGGACTTCAATACTCCCGTAACCGGCAACGTAAATCTCGTTGCAAAGTGGAATATAACGATCAGCTATAAGATCACCTACGTTTCCGACGGAACGTTCATCTACGCCGAGAGAAACGAGATCATAACCCCCGGTCAGAAGGCTCCCAATCAGGAGGTAAATACTCCTGAGGGATACAGATTCCTCGGCTGGTTTAACGGCAATGAAAAGTGGAACTTTGATACAGTTCCCACCTCTAATATGATCCTTACCGCAAGATGGGAAAAGGTTCCCACCTATAAGGTGACCTTCGATTCGCAGGGCGGTTCCTCCGTTGATGAGAAGAACGTTCAGGAGGGGCACAAGGTTTCGATCCCTGTCGAGCCTACCAAGGAAAATCACCGCTTCGACGGTTGGCTCTATAACGGCAAGCCCTGGGACTTCGCAAACGACGTCGTAACTGGTAACGTAACCCTTACTGCAAAGTGGGTTGAACGCGTTAAGGTAAAGTTCAATACCGGCACTGAGGTCGTAATTCCGGCAATAGAGCTTGACAAGGGCGAGTTTGCAACCGCTCCCACAGCTCCCGTGAGAGAGAATTACCGCTTCGACGGTTGGCTTCTTGACGGAGTTAAATGGGACTTCAATTCAAGCGTCGTGAACGAGACGATCACGCTCACTGCAAGGTGGGTGCGTCAGTACACCGTGACCTTTGATACCGATTGCGAACTTGGCACGTTCACGCAGATCGTTGACGAGGGAAGCCGCGCAAATAAAATTTCCACCCCCGTCCGCGGTGATACGTGGTCGTTTGAGGGATGGTTTATAAAGGATAGCGACACCGAGTGGATACTTTCCGAAAGCGTCGTAACCTACGACGTAGAGCTCGTGGCTCGCTGGTCAATTATGACTCCGCCCGATATCTGGTAAAATTTGAACAGGGATAGCCTCGGCTATCCCTGCTTTGTTTTTTATTAAATAGTACCGGTTACGGTTATGACCGTAACGCCGGGTGTAACGCTTACCGCGCCCGTTGTGGAATCGGTAACGTAGGTTGCCGCGGGAATCGTGATCTCTCCGGTGACGGTTGCAAACTCGCCGCTCGTCTCGTCGTAGGTGTAATTCGTGCCGGCCGCCCACGAAGTGCCGTTATACGTCACGGACACGGCGCTGAGCGCAGGGGTGAACGTGTCGTTGACGACGACGTTATCGGTAGCAACGACCTCCTCGTTTCCGGAGTTCTGGATAATGAAGGTATAGGTTATCTCACCTGCGCCGGTAACGGTCGCGGGGCAGATAGCCTTTGCAATGGTAAGCTCGGTATATCCATCCGCATTTACGGTTGCGGTATCGGTAATAGGCTCGTAGGTGTCTGCCGTAACCGTTGCGGTGTTGGTAATGCTTGAACCGAGTGCAAGGGGAGCAAATTCAGTGACCGACGCCTCGTAGATAAGGGATGCGTTTGCACCTGCCGGGATATTGATTCCCGAGATCACGAGGGGCGGTCCTGCACTGACGGAGGGGGCAGTAGTCGCAACTCCGTTGATAAAGAGCATAACGCTTCCCGCGAGGTATTCAAGGGGATATACGGTAGTGCCGCCGACGGTATAAGCGCCGAGGTCGTCTGTAACGCTGAGTCCCGTGACCGCCGTAGCTCCGGTGTTCGAAACGTTTATCATATAAACGATACTGTCATCCGTCCTGTAGCTTGAGGTGAGCGCGTTTTTCGTCACCGCGAGGGAGTCAAGGATCTCTCCTACCGTTACGTTGGAATTGGTCGTTTTACCGTTATAGGAAAGCGACGCCTGGTTATAAAATGTTGCCATAAAAAATCTCCTGCATTTTCTGTTTCTTGCGGTCTTCCGCAGTAACAGTCTATGAAATACAGGAGATTTTTGTTATTATATCGCTCTCGAGTTCGTGCAGGTAAGATATATTATCTGCTTATCCTTCGCAAGCTGCGAAAGAACTTCCTTCGCTTTCGCAAGCTTGGTGTCGTCAAGGTATGCAAACGGGTCGTCGAGTATTATAAACGGCTTTTCGTTTTCATAAAGCGACTCAATAAGTGAAAATCTTGCAACGAGGGCGTAAAGGTCTCTCGTGCCTCTGCTGAACGCGTCGCATTCCTTAAGCGCACCCTTTTCGTTTTTCATTATTTCAAACGAGGTGTTCATGCTGAAATCCTCGCCGACCTCAAGACTCGTTTTCTCAATAAATTTATCAAACGCCGCCTTGGTTTTTGAAAGGTATTTTGCAGTAAGACTGTCCGAGGCATCGGAAAGGAATGCCTTCGTCTTCTGAATTACCGCAAGCTTTGCCGTGTATTCGTTTGCAAGCTGAAGCTTTGCGTCTCTCTCGGCTATAAGCTCGTCGAGCGTGGAAATTTCAAGCATAAGGTTGTCGAGCGCGCGCTCCTGAACCGCCTTCCTTCTCTCAAGCTCGCTGATCGTCTCGTCGAGAGAGGCGGGATCTATATTGATCACGAATTCTGTATCGAGAAGTGCGATGTCCTCATCCTTGATTCCGTGCTTTTCTGCAAAATCGCGAAGAGTTTCCTTCATCTTGTCAAGCGAGTAGAGTATCGCGCTCCTCCTTGAAAGCCTTTCGGAAATCTCGTCAAGTGGTCTTTCGGTTACGGTCGGATATTTCGCAAGGAACTCTGCCGCCTTTTCACAGCATTCCTTCGCGCGCCTTCTGCGATCCTCATCCTTTTTCGCGCTTGCGTTCTTCGCTTCGAGCAGTGCAACGAATATCGATCTTTTTCTTAAAATTTCCGATATAGCTTCATCAATGCTGCTTTTGCTTGAGACGGGGAATTTTGAAATAAATTCACACGCATCCCGTTCTTTAAGCATTATAGCGTCGTCAAGCTCGCCTATGCGGCGCTTCATTTCACCCATTTGAGCGCGTGCGCTCTCGTAGCTCTGTGACTCTGCGCGAAGCTCGTACAGTCGCTTCAAAACCTCGTCCTCCGACGGATATGCGCCGCTATAGCTTGCGATAAACGCCATGATTTCCTTTTTATCCGCTCCTGACGAGCTTTTGCTCTTTTGCGCGAATGAAAGAATGATTCCGAGCGCGAAAACGATTGCACCGACTATCGTCAGCGGCATAAGCATAACGCCGAGCGCCGCCGTGATGAGTCCTGCTACGGCTACGAAAAGCCAAGCTTTGTTTACTTTATTAGCCTCTTTTGCGCTCGCTTTTGCAATCATCTCGTCGATTTCCTCGATCGAGGGGAGATCTTTTTCCGTGGGAGCTTTTAATACAAGCTCTCTCTTTGCAATCTCTCTTTCACGCATAAGGCTGGTGAGATTATCCTTAGCTATTCTCGCGTTTTCAAAATCCTCACCCGTCGCGCCTGAGGAGAAGAAGGATGAGAGTGATATGAATTCCGCGCCGTCGTCGGTATATTCCGTGCCTTGAAGCCCCTTTGCCTCGTTTAAAAGCTCTCTTGCGTTTTCAACCTCAGCCTGCGTCGGCACGCCGTTTTTAAAGAATTCGTCAAGCTCGGAAAGTGCCTTTTCGTCCTTTTCTATCGATTCCTTTGCGTCCTTATATTGACGCGCGAAGCTTCTTTTCAGCTTCGCGGCGTTTTGCCTTTCAGCCTCCTTGATAAGGTCGCGCTTTTTCGCGTTTGCATCGTTTAATTCTGCACGGGTCTTTGCAAGGCTCTTCTCGTTTTCGGCATACTCGACCTTCATTCTCATAATATCGTTGATCCTGAGGTCTGTTTCCGCCGCCTCAGCTTTAAGTCTTCCGATCTCGCCCGAGCCGCCCTTTTTATAATATATCTTTCTCTCTGCCTCAAGAGCGTCAAGCGCATCGCCAAGGGAGGATATGTCTCCGTCGTATCCGACGAGGTTTGAAAGCTTCGCCGAGATGGTCTTGTTCTCGTTTTTGCCCGAGAGATTGTTCTCAGAGAGGAATACCGTTCTTTCAAATCCGTCCGCGTCAACTCCGAAAAGCTCCTCGCCGAGCATCTCGGAAAAGTCCTTCGTTTCCTTTCCGCTTCTTACGTCGTAAATCGTGAAAAGGTCGTCCGAGCTTTTCTGTGCGAAGGTTCTTTCAACACGGTATTTTTTGTCGTTCGCTTCAAAGGTGAGCGATCCGCCGCACCTTCCGCCCTGCCAGGGCATATAGCGCTTTCTCTCGTTTTCAAGAAGGCTCTGCTTCTTCGTTGCTTCAAGTCCGTAAAGCATCGCCTTAATAAAAACGCTGAGGGTGGTCTTTCCGTATCCGTTGTCCTTTTTTATCGTGTTGAGTCCGTCGGAGAACTTAAGCTTATAATCGCTGAGCCTTCCGAAATTTTCAATATAACATTCAATCAGCTTCATAAGGTTTCACCTGCCAATGCGCGAAGTCCAAGCTCTATTATCGCTTCCTTTTCTTCCTCCGTAGTCTCCTCCGAGGAAAGCACGGTTCTTATAAATTCGCCCTTAAGCGATATGTCGTGCTTGTAATCGTCCATCGAAATTCTGAGCTTTGATGAGTCACGGATCTCAAGGAAGAAGAATCCCGACTTGAATCTCTCGGCGAGCGCGTCGCACTCGCGGCGTATGCCCGGCTCGTGCTTTCCGGTAAGGACGACTCTTACAAGATCCTCTTTCGGAACATTCGAAAGGGCAAATGCGACTCTGTTTTCGATCTCGATCTCTCTTACAGCGCCGCTGATATCCACCTCAACTATCCTGAGCTGTCTTATGGAGGAGGGAATGAATCTGTGCGAAACCGTCCTTCCGACGGTAGTGATTTCAACGAATCCCTTCTCGCCGGTCTCGTCAAATCCACGCCCCTCGGGCGTGCCCGAATAAACCGCGACTCCTCTTGCCGCCTCCGTCACCGAATAGGTGTGATAATGACCGAGCGCAAGGTAATCTATCGGCATATC
>JAZLEH010000030.1:0-2444 GCA_045615165.1 Eubacteriales bacterium
CTTGAATTTTATAGAGAGCAAATTTTTCGTAAGACGAGGTGAAAATTTGAAATAATATGCGGATATTATAAGAATTTTTACCGATGTATAACGGATAATTCGCCTCTATAAAACGAGTTCGGATTATTCACTCTTGCCTAACTTCTTTTTTACTTTCCTATATAAGTAACACATACACGGAACGGCGAATATAGCTCCCACGATCCAGCTCGTCGGCCACACGAGGCATATCAAGCCGTAATTGCGTGATATATCCCCCTTGACTGCAAGTGCAGGATATATACCCCATATCCAAATAAGTCTGTACCCTATGTTTGCGCCTATACTGATCGCAAGAGCCGTATTCGAATATCCGAGTCCGCGTATAGTCTCCTGAACTACGTTTATAAGACCGCAGATAGTGTAAGGAACGCTTACGATAAGTATTCTGACCATACAGTATTCTATAACCTCTTCTGTGTCGGTCATTATATCGCAAAGGTCTGCTCCGACGAGGTATATAAGCGCGCCAAGCACGACTCCGATTATCGTAACGAGGATAACCGAGATATAAACCGTGCGCTTTATTCGATCGGGGCGCTTTGCTCCGAGATTCTGGCTGACAACGGCAAGGCAGGCAACGCTTATTCCGTGAAGCGTTTCAAGAATAAACGCGTCGAATTCCTTTGCAATAGAGTTTGCCGCCATTACGGCGTCGCCAAGCACGTTCAGCGAGGAATAGATGATTATATTCGCAAGCGAGAAGCTACATTTTGAAAGTCCCATCGGAAGACCGATAATAAAGATCTCGCCGAGTATCTTTTTATTAATTCTGAAATATTTGCGATCAAGCCTCGCATACCCATTCGATCGAAGCATTATAACGAGGGCGGCGACTGCGCTTATAAGCTGAGAGGCGACGGTCGCGATAGCAACGCCCTCAACGTCGAGTCCGAGGACGACGATAAAGAATATGTTGAGGAATATATTAGCAGCTCCGCTCGCCGCGAGGAATATAAGGGGGCGAAGTGTGTCACCCACCGCGCGGAGAATAGACGCCGAAAAGTTATATAATATGATTACGGGCACGCCGAGGAAATATATCTGCAAATACTTTTTAGCATACGGAAGCACGGTATCGGGACAATTCGTCATAACGAGCAGAGTCTCGGAGAGGAGAATTCCAACCGTCATTACGACGATTCCGAATATAAGGCTGATCAGCACCGAAGTGCCTACGAGCTTTCTCGCCTTTTCCTTATCGTGCGCTCCGACAGCCCTTGCAAGAAGAACGTTCGTTCCGACCGACAGTCCGAAGAAGAAACCAACCATAATATTGATTATATGCGCCGTAGCACCAACGCCGGCAACCGCCTGATCACTGGTGAACATACCAAGCACGGCGATATCAGCAGTGGTAAACAGGAGCTGAAGAACGTTGACTCCGATGATCGGGAGAGCGTATAATATGATTCGTTTTAAGAGCGGGCCGCTCGTAAAATCGATCTCGTGACTCTTTCGCATTTTATATCTCCGATATAAACACAATATTTCAATTCTATTTTATCATACGTAAAGGAATTAATCAATAACTTAGCTTACGAAAACTTTTCGAAATTATAGCCGCAAGGCGCGAAAGAGGCGTTGCAGGATCGCAACGCCTCGAAAGTTTATTTTATAATGAGAACGAGGGGATTCATGTGATGCGCCTCGGCAGATATCTCGTAGATTCCGTCGCCGAGGGGCTTGAAATCGAGCACCGAGTAGCTTCCGTCGGGGTTGAGCTTTTTGATCTCCGTTGGAGCTTTATCAAGGTAAAGCCTTACTGTCTCCTCGGTATCCGAGCCGAGAACGAAGAGCGCGGCGAGAAGCTCGCCCGACTTTATATAGCCTGCGCGGAGGCATATTTCGTTATCGGTGTCGCAATATATCGGGAGCGCACCTGCACGGCGAAGTATTCCGACAAGCTGATTTTTGCGCGACTCGTTAAGCATTGAGAAGGCAGTCGTGTAATCGAAGGGCGCGTCGGGCGTGCCGCAGAATACTACGCTTATCTTTCCGTTTTCCCTCTCGTAAAGCGTTACCGCGGGGAAACGAATCCTTATCTTATCGTCAACTCGCTGGAATACGCTCGAAAGAGTCTCTACGCCGTCCTTTTCGGGAACGATCTTTTTAAGCTTATACTGTGAGCTCGAAATGAGATACGGTCCGCCGTCGTATGTTTCACCGTTACAGATTCCCTCCTTCTGCTCGATCCTGACGCCGAGAAGATCGCCCCAGCCACGCTTTATAAGATCCTCAGCCGCGTCAACCGAGCAAACAACAGAGCCCTTGAATATATTTTCGATCTGCTCGTCGGTCATCCTTTCGCAGATCTTATCCTCAAGGAAATTGATCTTTTCGGATTCGTCGGAATAATAGAACGGTATTCCCATACGCTCGAACACGCATTCTGCCCACTTATT
>JAZLEH010000031.1:0-7272 GCA_045615165.1 Eubacteriales bacterium
GTCGCGAAATAATGGGTGACAACACCGTAAGACTCGGTCAAAATCCTTGGGGCCCCTTTGACCCCACTATGACGATACTCTCGTTCAAGGACGAAGAGGGCGCACCCGTGGCAAATATTATCCACTACGGAGCGCACGCCACGGCTGCAGGTCCAAATAAAGAGGTTTCGCGTGACTGGCCCGGAGTTATGATCGATATGCTTGAAGCAGAGAGCGGAGCTATCACCGCATTCGTCAACGGTCCTGAGGGCGACGTCGGACCTCGACTCCCCAACGGAAGAACGACGGGAGGCTCGGTTCTCGCGTACGCGCTTCGCCACGGAGCTTGGGCAGGACAGGACGCAGTAAGAATATACAAGAACAATATGGGCGTTTATCACACGCCGACTCTCGCCACGCTTGGCGCAAGCGTAGATATCCCGCTTAAGCCGAGAATCCCGCTTGACGAAGCAAAAGAGGCATACGAGCTTTACAGAGGCGAGACGGTAAATCACAGAGGACATCTTGAAAAGTATTACCGCGAGGTTATCGAGTCCTACGAAAACGGATTTGAAGAGGCTTCGGTAAGAACCTTTGAGCAGAATATAATAAGGATTGGCGACGTTGCTTTCGTTGCATTCTCACACGAACTATTCTCCGAGATCGGACTCAGAATCAAAAAGGAAAGCAAGATTCCCTACGTTCTATCGCTTTCAAACTCAAACGGCACGAACGGATATTTCGCAACCGAATCCGAGCTTTGCCGCGGCGGATATGAGATCAAGATGACTAATGCATCCAGCATTCAGGCTCACGTTGATAACGCAGACTGGTATATGATGCTTGAAACCCTTAAAAACCTTGAAAAAACGGAGAAATAATTATGTACAGAATCGGTATCGAAGAAATAGAAGCAGTCAAAAAGGTAATCGAATCGAAGCAACTCTTTAAGGTCAACAAAGGCGAGCTTCAGGAAACGATGAACGCAGAAAAGGAGCTTTGCGAAAAGCTCGGATCGAAATATTCCCTCGTTATGACGAGCGGTCACGCGGCTCTCTCATCGGCGCTCGTAGCTCTCGGCGTCGGCCCAGGAGATCAGGTAATCATCCCTGCTTACACATATATCGCAACGGCGATAGCCGTTATTGAGGCGGGCGCGATCCCCGTTATTGCGGAGATCGACAAGTCACTCACCCTTGACCCCAACGATTTCGAAAAGAAGATCACCAAGCACACAAAGGCTGTAATCCCCGTACATATCAAGGGCTTCCCCTCCGATATGGCGAAGATCTGCGAGATCGCAAAGAAGCACAATATCGCCGTTCTTGAGGATGCGTGCCAGGCAGACGGTGCATCCTTCAAAGGAAAGAGACTCGGCACTTGGGGAGATGCGGGTGCGTTCAGCTTCAACTTCTACAAAATAATCTCTATGGGTGAGGGCGGCGCGCTCGTCACCGACAGACGCGACGTTTTTGAGCGCTCACTTATTTATCACGATTCAAGCGCGTGCGCATATTTTGGAAATCAGCTCGACGACTTCAACGAGAAGCCCTTCTGCGGAAGAGAATACCGCACCAACGAGATATCCTGTGCGATCCTCCGCGAACAGCTCAAAAAGCTTGACGGTATCATCGCCGACCTCCGCAAGAACAAGAAATACCTTATGGAGAAGATCTCCGACGTTTGCGGATTCATCGATTCAAACGATATCGAGGGCGACCTTGGAACTTCGATTGGTCTTTACTTCAACACGACCGAAGAGGCAGAGGCATTCGGCAAGGTTTACGGCGTAGCACCTACCGTACATACCAAGAAGCACGTTTACTACGACTGGAAGCCCCTCCTTGAAAAGCGCGGTGCGCTCAATCCCCTTATGGACCCCTTCAAGATGGAAGCAAACAAGGATATCATCCCCGACTACAAGCCCGATATGTGCCCCGTATCGCTCGACCACCTCGCAAAAACCGTTTACGTTGAGGTTAATCCCGAATGGACCAAGGAAGAGATGGACGCAAAGGCTGAAGAGATCAGAAAAGCGGTTCTTAGCAAATAATAGTTTGCAAATTTGAAAGCAAAAAAAGAAAAACCGACTCTGCTGTTGCGGAGTCGGTTTTTTAACACGGTTATGGGTGTTATTCGATTATTTCGTATTTTATGAGATTGATATTATATCCATCGCGAGCAATGGGAGTCACGCTCTTAACTTCCTTGTCGGTGGGGATAAGCATCTCGTACGCCGTATCCTTTTCAATAAGCACCGGGCAAGTTTCACCGATCGGCTCGTAGATATATTTTACTGCACATCCGTCATCCATTGAAGAGACGTCGTGCTTATTCCACTTTACTTTTCTTTGACCGATATTATGTCCCCAATATACGCCAACGGCATCCTTAGTGCCGTCGGTATATTCAATCTCGTAATCACCTATTCTGTAATCCTCTTTGATTATAAGGAATCCGTCGTAGAAATATGGGTGATCGATTACCGAGTCGGTATTATGAGTGATCCTTATATGCTTTCTTTCGAGCGTCTTATAATTAAGATACTTATGTGCCTCGCGCGCGGCGATCATAGTATTTTCGGTGACTGCGTAGCTGTCAAAATCTCCGCCCCACGCCGCAAGCCAATTATATGAAAGTGAGAAGAGGCTCGCAGTTCTCTGAAGAGTGTCAAAATCGTTTGCACCCCAGTTGGAATAGGATATTCCGCGGAGCTTCTTTTTAAGCTCTTCGTTGAATCGCGGCATTGAAACCGCGCAATAGTTTCCGTATAAGCGATAGAAGCCTCGCTCGTTAAGATAATCCGATGAGTCGTGATTTGACCACGACCAGTCGATCGTCTGTATATCCTTCGGGATCATATCGCCGCTCTTATATTTCGGGGGAACGTAGAGTCCTTCGAGCTCATCGACCTCAGCATAAAGCTTGTGATACTCGTCAAGGCTTAAATACTTGAAATTGTGAACCTCGTATTTTTCGCCATGAATATCAACGAGCCTCTTGCCGTCCCACGGGAACCTGCGGTGGAATGCCGCCTTGCCGCCGTGCTCGATCGGCATAATTCCGTCGCACCAGATCATAGTGGCGATATCTTTTTCTTTAAGATAATCGTGAAGCCTCGTTATGTGATAAGCAAAGAGCTTGCTTGCATCCTTTCCGCGACAGCGCGGGCAATAGCAGAAGACGTATGCTTCATCGTGGCAAATATTAACGCGGCTCGGCTTTATGACTTCGCAAACCTCGTCAAGAACGTCGAATATAAGCTTATAATAATCCTCATTCTGCGGGCAGGCATTGTTCGGGAGTCGGTCGCCGGGAATCTCTGCAAGCTCAGGATGATTATAAAGAAGATAGTCAGCGTGGGAAAGCGATGGAACTTCGGGTATTATCTCAAAATCGCGCTCGCGGCAGTAATCAACGATTCGCCTCATCTCATCCTGCGTTATATAACTGCATCCGCCGTTTTCATAATGGAATGAGTTTTTCGGATACCAATCGCTTCTCTGCACCCATTCGGTCTTGCCGTTAAATTCGGAGGCGATCTTGCAATAGTCCTCCCATCCCGTATTAATCTCGGGGTGGCGCTTATATTCCATAGCTCCCGCGATCTCGATCATTATCGCGTTATGACCAAATGCGATAAGATAATCAATAAGGCGAAGAAATTCTTCTATACCGTCTCTTCCCGGAGTATAAACTCGGAAGATCCTGTCGTCAAGCTTCGGAGTGTTATATATGATGCCGCGCCTTACACCATTTTTCGAATACATACGGCGAAGCGCGTAAAGAGCGTAAAGTTTAGTTATCCTTGAGGTGTAGTAGATGCGTACCGTGTCGCATATTTCGATAATATAGCTCTCCTTACCGTAAGGTGTGGGAGATTCAAATACGCTCGCAAGCGAAGCGAATTTTTCATCGTTAAGGGGGATGAATTCTATCCTTGCTCCGCCTTTGGATTCATCAATAGACTTAAGTATTTCGCGTTCGCATTCCCTTGCATCGGGTGGGAGCGAATCTATACCGAGACGAACGAACCCCTCGCAGAGCTTCTCATAAGTATTGATATTTGCTTTCATAATAATCTCCTTTTAAATAAGCGGAGAGGCTAATGGCTTCTCCGCTATTTCGTTTATATTTTGGATTTAAGGAAATCTACTGCCATAAGAATATCGTCGGTGGGATTATCACCGCACTCGCGCTCTATGGTAAGGAAGCCATCGAATCCGACCTCGTGAAGCGCTTTCACGTAGTTATCCCAGTCAACGTCACCCTCGCCGAGCGGAAGCTCCTTGAATCCGGTGCAGGCGTTAAGCGCGTCAACGCCGCCAACCGCAAACGCGTGATATACGTCGGTGGGGTTCTGATTCTTATCAAGCATAACGCCGTCCTTGGCGTGAGTATGTACGATATGCTTGCCGAGGATCTTTACAGCCTCTACGGCATCCTGTCCGGTTACCATAGTGAAGTTTGCGGGGTCAAGGTTAACGCCGACTCCGCCCTTAGTATCCTCGATAAAAGCAAGGAGGGTCTTTGCCTTCTCGGGTCCGGTTTCGATAGCGAGGGTAACGCCGTGCTCCTTTGCGTAAAGTCCGCACTCGGTGAGCGCGTCAAGCATTACCTTGTATCTCGGGTTCGACTTATCCTCGGGGATAACGCCGATATGAGTGGTTATAACGCTTGCGCCAAATTCAACGGCAAGATCAACGATTCTTTTCGTTTTTTCAACACGGATGGGGTTGTCCTCTTCCTTTTCAAACCCGAATCCGCCCATATCTGCGCAGAGCGCGCTGATAACGAGTCCGTTTTCGGAAAGGAGCTTTTTGTATTCCGCCTTATCCTCCGAGGACAAGGTCTCAGGAGAGAAGCTTCCGCTCGTTGCATATATCTGCACGCCTGAAAGACCGAGCGAGCCCGCGATTCTTATTCCCTCCGCATGGGGCTTTTTAAAGCAGTCGGTTATAACGCCAATCTTCATTTTTTCATACCGCCATTGTCATAAAGATCACATATAAGCTTATGTGTTTTCAATGCGCACTCGCCGCTTATATCAAGCTCTTCAAGTCCAAGGCACGCGCGATAGAACTGCTTTATCTGTATTATATGAGTTGAGCCCCAATAATCCTTATGTCCTGCGCCGTAGCTTTTAAGCGATTCATCCTTGTGCGCCTCTTCCGTCGTTCCGTCGTTATACTTAATATATGCGTCGTCATAGGTAAGTAAAACCTTACCATTTTCACAGAAGAATCTAATTTCGATAGGCTCATCACAGCCATAGTTGTTCATGCACCAGAATCCGTAGGTTGTGCCGTTCTTATATTTTACAAGACCCTCGGCACTATCCTCAACGAACACCTTCTTGTGCCCGCGGTTTTCCATTCCGACGGAAACCGACTCAATCTCATCGTCAATTATCCAGTTTACAAGGTCCATAGAGTGAATGGCCTGGTCGATGATAACTCCGCCGCCCTCTTTGTCCCAAGTACCCTTCCAATCGCTCTTGGAATAATAATCGTCGCTTCTTGTCCAGGTAAGAGTGCTTCTTGCGGAAATAACCTTTCCAAGCTTGCCGGAAACTACCGCCTTCTTAACAAGCTGAGCCGAATTATTATATCTGCACTGGAAGATAACGCCGTAGAGAACACCGTTTTCCTTTGCTACCTTAACCGCATTCTCTGCGCTTTGATAATCAACGTCCATAGGCTTCTCTGAAAGAACGTGTAACCCGTGCTCGAACGCATAGCAAGCAACCTTTGTATGCAGATAATGCGGCAAGCAAATATGAACCGCATCAAGCTCTTCCTTTGCGATCATTTCTTTATAATCGGTATAATATTTGATGCCGTATTCTTCTCCGGCAGCCTTTGCTCTGTCCTCCTTGATATCGCAGCAGGCAACAAGCTCTGCCTCGTCAAGATAGCTTGCAGGAACAAGGTGCATAACAGATATTCTACCACAGCCGATAACAGCAACTCTGAGTTTTTTCATTGTATTTCCTCTTGTAAAATTATATTTCGATAATCATTCCGTCATAAGCGAGGAGGATTCCCTCCGCCTCTGCATACTTAAGCATATCGCCATAGCCCGCACTCTCCGGGTTGTGCGAGAAGTGAGTGATAACGTCCACTGTCGAGTCCTTATAATTGCCGTTTTCAATTAAGCGGCGCTTTTCCTCGAGAACGTTGGGCAAACCAAGATGATTCGTCGCATTTCCGTTAACCGCGGCGTCGTTCGCTCCGTAGGTGCACTCGTAGGATACGAGGTCAAATTTCTTTCCACTGTGGCGAAGCCACTCCATTACCTCGGGCTTAAGATATCCCGAATCGTTGTGCATAAGGAAGCACTTGCCATCCTTCTCAAAGATATATACGAATGGGTTCGCCGTTCCGTGCGATGCGGGAAGCGCGGTCACTGTAAATCCGTCGGCTTCTCTCGACTCGTATGGAAGCATAACGTCAAACGCCAGTCTGCCCGTCCCTATAAAATCATCAAAGCTTATGCCTCTTGCCCCATATTCCTCTCTTGCAAGCTTGGGGAGGTCGGTTGATCCGTGAACGGTGAGTGTCGGAGCGCTAACGCATTTTGAAAAGCCGGGCTTCCTCATTAACAGCTCAATCGGATAATAATGATCCTCGTGCGAATGAGTAACGAATACGTGAGCGAGCTTTGAAAAATCAGCTCCGTATTTCAGCGAGTGCATATAAGTATCCGCGCCAAAATCGACGAGCAGAGTATCATCGAGCATAAGCTGCGAGCGGGTGCGGATATATCTTCCGCCCTTTTCTCTCGCCTCAATGCATCGCGGACAGGTGCAGAATATACCGGGCACGCCCTCTGCCGCCGCAGTACCCCAATAATGGATTTTCATTTATTTACTCCGGAATTAGTATTTAAATATATTTTATCACTAAAATCCTGCTTTTTCAAGGTCACATATTGTCAGTTTAGTTTCAAAAATTGCGCTTTTATCAGATATTGATCCATTCGCCGAGCTTTTCCATACCCGAAACCGCCGCTTCGCGAAGCTTCATAACGGTAAGGGTCTCATCCGTATCGAACGATACCTTTCCCGTCTCGAAGAAATTAACGATATCGAGAATAAGGTCAAGGAAGAAGCCCTGCCCCGCGGGAGCGTACGAGGTCACACCGTCTGCGGTCTCTGCCGCGATAGCGAATGAAAGCGAGGGAGAATAGATCATAGTCGCCTCCTTGTCGCCTTCAAGCTTCACGGAGGTTATATACTGCTTGCCCTGCTTTTCAACTCTGACGGCGACAGGCTCGCACTTAAGCGTCGCG
>JAZLEH010000032.1:0-7927 GCA_045615165.1 Eubacteriales bacterium
AGAGAAGAAGGATCGGAATTATCGCCTTAAGGATTAAAATGAGTTTACTTGATATAGTAGAAATCATTGTCAGGAAGCTTCTTTATGCTCGTTCCTTTGCTCGCGGTATAGAAGTTAACGAGCGCAGTTTTCATATCATCACCGCTGATAAACACGATAGAGTCGCTAAGGTTTGAAAGTGCACTGTTTGCAAGGGTAGCATTGCCTAAAATTCCACATTCAACAATATATTCTACGGCAGAATCTGTGTTTTTGTCATCGGTTATAAAGTTGATCGATGTCTCGTACTCATTCAAAAAGTCTGAAATAAGCTTTGAATTCTTGTTAACGAATGCCTTGTTTGCAATGATACAACCCATGGTGATTTGAGTCTTATAATACTTTGCCCATACGTCGCTAAGGTCAAGGCTGATAGAGTATTTTGTGCTTGCCGCAGAAGAAATAATAGGTTCGGGAGCAACGATGTAATCTGCTTCTTTGCCTTGTTTAATTATAGGAGCAAGGTCCTTAGGAGCATCGAGCATTTTGCTTGAATCAGTGGGATTAACGGTCGAAATAGTGAAGGAGATATTCGCCTTAGCCATAAGGTGCTGAAGAATACCAACGGAATTACCGTCCTGGCAGGTATATACGGTTTTACCGTCGAGTTCTTCAAAGGATGTGATTGCTTTTCCTTCAGCGGTAAGAACGAAGAGAGTGTTGAGAGTGTTTATCGAAAGAACGGTCGATTCATCGTCTACGTTATTAAAGTAATTTGCTGCTTCGTTAGTGGGGACGCATATTACGTCAACCTTTCCGGCTTTAAAATCAGCAAACGCGAGATCCGTTTTGGTATACGGCTGGAACGAATATTTATCGTTTCCGGAAACGCCGCCGTTGTCGTGAATAAGCTTTGCCATACCCATTCCGGTAGGTCCGCTCATATAGCCGACGCGAATGCTTGTTGCAAGGTCCTTGTCATCGTCGTCACCGTCGCCATTTCCGCATGCGGTGAAGGTGGTTATCGCAAGAGCGATAAGGAGGAGAAGTGCGAGTAGTTTTTTCATTTTGTGTTCCTTTCAAGACCGTCAGGGTCTATTATATAAATTTTTTTACTTTCTGATTTAATTATTCCATCCTGCTCTAAAATTGCGATCGCGCGATACAGAGATGCGCGACCAACGCTGATGGATTCAGCAGTTTTCTTGCAATTAAAATCAATTTCTGCTCCGCATTTTCTATACTCAATCAACAAATACGTAGCCAATTTATCAACGACCGAGTCTGATGAAAACGTAGCTATTTTATTGTTAAGAAACGTTATCTTATCTGCGAGAAAGCGTATCACGTTAAGCGCTATTTTCGAGTCTGATTCGATAAGCTCGGTAACGGTTTTCTCATCAAGAAAGGCTATGCGAGTATCTCGTCGAGCGACTATTCTCGTAGGGAATTCGTCCTCCTTCGTAAGAACCGCAAGAGCGCCAAACGAGCCGCCCTCGGAGATCGCGTTCAGCAGAACGGACGAACCGTCGCTTTTAATTCGCTCAATCAGACATTCACCCTTTAACACAAATCCAAGCTTACGCTCGTAATCGTGTGGGGAATATATAACCTCTTTTTTGGAATAGTCCTTAAATTCAAGCTCGTGATCGGCTAAAAAACGTTCAATATCCTCGTTGCCAAGTCCAAAAAACAGAAACGTATTTGAAAAAAAATCAACGTTATTCATTTTTCACCATTGCAAAAAGTGTATTATTTGATACACATTATACTACATTAACCGCAAATTGTCAATATCTAAATATAAAATTCGACAAATTAAAATTTAATTAGCTTTTTTACAAAAAACCATTGCAAAGAACTGTTTTTTGTGTTATACTTAAATATAAATATATTAATTATTTTTTTTTATTATTAAAAGAGGTGAAAATATGTCTTCATTATTGGGAATTTCCGGACGCGATATCGGCGAATCCTTCAAGGATTTCTGGGGTTCGGTCAAAGATGCTTTTTCAAATTTCGGCGTATCCGACGCTATAGATATCATTTTACTTACGGCAATACTTTTCTTTGCATTCAGGTTCTTTAAGAGCCGCAAAGCGGGCGTTTTGCTTATGGGTGTTGCTCTTATAGTCATTCTTACGTTCATCACCGACATTTTCTATCTCGACGCAACTTATTTTATATTCAATTCAATACTTAAGCACGGCGTTCTCGCGTTGATAATCCTTTTCCAGCCCGAAATACGCGACGCACTTGAGAAGGTTGGCTCAGGTTCAATGTCAGGCATAATGACCTTCGGCGACCAGAAGAAGAAAATGCTCTTATATTCAAAGTCGATCGATCATATCTGTGCGGCTGTAACCGAGCTATCAAGAACCAAGACCGGCGCGCTCATCGTTATATCGAGAACCACTAAGCTTGATGAAATAATTGAAACCGGCATTAAGATCAACGCCGACGTAAACTCATTCCTTTTAAGAAACATCTTCTTCAACAAAGCTCCGCTTCACGACGGCGCGGTCATAATCGACGAGGGAAGAATAGCGGCAGCAGGATGCCTTCTTCCGCTTTCAAGACGCACTGACGTTGACGTCGACCTTGGAACTCGCCACAGAGCGGCAATCGGCATGAGCGAATCAAGTGATGCAATCGTGATCGTCGTTTCCGAGGAGACGGGAACAATCTCGATCGCTCAGGATTGCGCTTTAACCAGGAATTACAGCGCCGAGTCTCTCAGGCCCTTCCTTATCAAAAAGCTCCTTAAGAAAACAAATTCCGAATTTAATGGCTGAGGCAAATAAATATGAATAAAAAGATATTTGGAATAAAGATCAGCACTTTGTTGACTATCGTTACCTGTCTCTTCGTTTCGCTCGCTATCTGGCTGCTCGTTGAGCATAACGACCAAAATTCATCCGAAGATTCGGAGGAGTGCGTATTCTCCGAGGGCTTCGACTACTTATAAGAGGTTACTGTCAATTTTGAAAACTCAAGTTTTTATAGTTAATAATATAAAAATTTCAGTTAACGCCTCTTTGGAAGAGGCGTTTTCTATTGCGCGATCAAGGCTAGGGAAGCTTGGCATTTCAACAAAAGAGATCAAGCTCGGAGTTTACAGAAGAAGCATCGACGCCAGGAAGAAAAGCGATATTAAATTCGTTTATTCGATCTCGGCAACAGGAAGCCTTCCGAGTATTTCTCCCGAAAAGCTCGCGCTCCACGACGTTGTTCTTTATGATGAAGCAACGCTTGATAATATAAAGCGCGGCAAAGAAAAAATGTCTCACCCGCCGCTCATAGTCGGCGCAGGTCCTGCAGGTCTTTTTGCAGGCTTGCTTCTAGCCGAATCGGGATATGAACCGACGATAATCGAGCGCGGCGGAAGCATAGAAGAAAGAAAGCTCGCCGTTTCCGTCTTTAACGAGCGAAGAATTCTTGACGACAGCACGAATATTCAGTTTGGCGCAGGCGGAGCAGGAACCTTTTCCGACGGAAAGCTTGTAACGAGGATCAACGATCCGCTGTCATCTTACGTATTAAAAAAGCTCGTTGAATTCGGCGCGCCGAAAAACATTTTGTATATTGCGAAGCCACACGTCGGAACGGACATGCTTGCACCGATAATCGATAAAATTATCGAGCGAATTCTCTCGCTCGGCGGCAAAATTCTTTATCACACGAGATACATAGATTCAAAATCCGAAAACGGATATTCGATCGCAAAAACAACTTCGGGCGAAATTCCGTACGGAGCGCTTATTTTGGCAATAGGTCACAGTGCGCGCGATACATACAAAACGATGATCGATGCGGGATATGATATCGAAGCAAAGCCATTCTCGGTCGGTATGAGAATCGAACATAAGGCGGTCGACATCGACAGATCAATGTACGGCGATTTTGCCGGAAATAAAAATCTTGGCCACGCAGAATACAATCTCTCGTACGATACGAAAAACCGTGGAGTATATACCTTCTGTATGTGCCCGGGCGGAGAGGTAGTCGCCGCGGCAAGCGAATCGGGCGGGGTAGTAGTGAACGGAATGAGCCATCATTCAAGATCGGGCGAAAACTCAAATTCCGCAGTCGTTTGCAGTATTTTCAAGGAGGATTACGGTAACTCTCCCTCGCTTGCGATCGATTTCCAACGCAGAATAGAGCGAGGCGCGTTTATAGCAGGCGGAAGCAACTATTCAGCGCCGATTATAACGGTCGGAGACTTTTTAGCCGATAAATGTGAAAAAGACCCCTCGTACGTTATTCCAACGTATATGAATTCAAAAAGCGTTACCTTGGCAAAGCCGGATAAATATCTTCCGGATTTCGTTTGCTCACAGATAAAAAACGCGCTTTACGATTTCGATAAAAAAATCCCCGGATTCGCAAAGGAGTCCGCAATACTTACAGGAGCAGAAACGAGAACGAGCGCTCCCGTCAGAATTAAAAGAGATAACGAAACGAGACTTGCTCTCGGCACGACGAACGTTTATCCCTGCGGCGAAGGCGCAGGATACGCAGGCGGCATAACAAGCGCCGCAATAGACGGTTTAAAGACCGCAATAACGATAATAAACAGATTCAAGCCCTTTGATATCGGTGGGTGAAACATAGACCACCGCTTAAATTGATTATAAAAATGGAAGGCGAGATAATATCCCGACTGATGGTTTACATAATGCAAAAATTAATTACGAAGGAGAAGAAGTGGATCTTAAAAGACCTCGATGACGCATCATCGAATCAGAAAATTGCTAAAATAGCAAAGAATCTCAACATCCACCCGATTGTCGCAAAGCTTTTGTACAATCGCGGATACAAGGATGAGGGCGCAATAAAAACCTTTATTGCAATGGAAAGCGAAATGCTTTGCAATCCCTTCATGCTTAAGGACGTAGAGCACGGTCTCAAAAGAATTCACTCCGCGATCAAGCATCGCGAAAAAATCACCGTTTACGGAGATTACGACGTGGACGGAGTCACATCCGTATGCACCTTATACCTCTACCTGAAATCCAAAGGCGCAGATATAGACTACTATATCCCCAACAGAGCAGGCGAGGGATACGGTGTTTCAAACGCGGCTATAGACCAGGTAAAAGAGCGCGGTACTAAGCTTATTATTACCGTAGACACAGGCATAACCGCAAATGAAGAGGTGGAATATGCAAGGTCGCAGAATATCGACTTTGTCATCACTGACCACCACGAATGCCATAACGAGCTTCCAAAGGCTTGCGCGGTAATCAACCCTCACAGACCCGATTGCCCGTACCCATTCAAGGAGCTTGCAGGAGTAGGCGTAGTATTCAAGGTCATCTCGGCTTATGAAGAAAAATACTGCGGAAAAACGAGAAGAGCCGCCGCATTAAGCATCTTTTCGGAGTACGCAGACCTCGTCGCAATAGGCACGATAGCAGATGTAATGCCGATAAAGAGCGAAAACAGAATAATCGTCAGCTACGGTCTTAAAATGATTGAGGGAACGAATAGCCCCGGACTCCTTGCTTTAATGGACGCATCAGGAGCGAAGGAAGGTCAGCGCAACGAGCGCCACAAAAAGCGTTCGAAGATCACCTCAGGCTATATCGGATACACTATTGCGCCACGAATCAACGCCGCAGGAAGAATCAGAAGCGCAGAGATCGCAGTTGAGCTCTTCTTATCAAAAGATCCTAACGTTGCAAAAGAGATCGCGGACGAGCTTTGCCTTGCAAACAAGGAACGCCAGAACGAAGAAAATAAAATAATGAAAGAGGCGTACGAGAAGATCGAGAAGCTTGATATTGAAAACAATCCCGTAATAGTCCTTGACGCCGACACCTGGCATCACGGAGTTATAGGTATCGTTTCATCAAGAATAACCGAAAAATACTCTCGCCCCTCGATCCTCGTTTCATTCGAAGGAAACGAATCCGAGACTCCTTCACCGGACGACATCGGCAAGGGTTCGGGAAGAAGCATCAAGGGACTCAATCTCGTTGATGCGCTCTGCCATTGCTCGGACAACCTCGTTAAATTCGGAGGTCACGAGCTTGCCGCAGGACTCTCCGTCACAAGAGCCGAGCTTGATAACTTCACAAAGAAGATCAACGATTACGCGCGCCAGAATCTCACCGCCGACGATATGATACCGACGCTTGATGCAGATTGTCTTATCAGCTTCAGCGACGCGAACATAACCCTTGCGCAGCAGCTGCAGAAGCTTGAGCCGTATGGAACGGGCAACCCGATTCCTTCGTTCGTTATGACCGGAGTTTACGTAAACGAGATCTCTCCCGTAAGCGAAGGTAAGCATACGAGGCTCGTGCTTTCCGACGGAGTTTCGACTCTTACCGCAATGTATTTCTCAAACTCTCCCGAATCCCTCGGAATCTATAACGGTGACAAGATCGACGTTTTATTCAACCTTGATATCAACGAATGGATGGGAAGAAAGAGCGTTCAGCTTATCGTTAAGGACGTAAGAATTTCAGGTGACGACAAATCAAAGAGGATCTCGCTCGAGGATCGTTTTGATGAGATATGGAACGGAGCGCACTTCACAAAAGAAGAGGACGTTTTGCCTTCGCGCGAGGACTTTGTTAACGTTTATAAATTCATAGCCGCCTCCTCAAGAATAGGCAACACGGAGTTTTCTCACAGAGAGCTTTGCATAAAGCTTTCGCAGGGATACGAAGCCTCAAACATAGGATATATCAAGCTAAAAATAATTATTAAGGTATTCCAGGAGCTTAACATTCTTGGAATTGATGAGTTTGAAAACGAAAACTATCGCTTCACGATAAGATATTCGCAAAAAACTAATCTTGAAAAATCAAACCTTTTAAGAAGACTTAAAAATCAACAGATAAGGTAATTTTAATTCCAAAAGCTATGTATAAAGAATTTCAACCCTTACTTGACGTAATTGAAAAAAACGAAAAGAATTACGACTTAGATAAGATAAAACAAGCATTTGAATATTCCGCATCGCTTCACGAGGGTCAATTTCGCCTCAGCGGTGAGCCTTATATAAGCCATCCCGTAGCAGTTGCTGTCATCGTTGCCGAGCTTGGACTTGATACTGACTCTATCTGCGCAGCACTTTTGCACGACACAGTAGAGGATTGCGCAGAAAAAACAAGCCTTGCAATCCTTGCAAAGATGTTCGGCGACGACGTTGCAATGCTCGTTGACGGCTTAACCAAGATCATTCAAGTCCAGGTTGCCGACAAGGAAGAGGCGCATATCGAGAACATCCGCAAAATGCTTCTCGCAATGAACAGAGATATCCGCGTTATATTCATAAAGCTTTGCGACAGACTTCATAATATGCGTACCCTCGGCGTAAAGAAAGAGGATAGACAAAGAGCAATAGCGCTCGAAACTATGTATATCTATGCGCCCCTTGCGCACAGACTCGGTATACAGAAGATTAAGCAGGAGCTTGAGAATATCAGCCTTTACTATCTCGACAGAGTCGGTTATGACGAGGTTAAGGAATCAATAGAAAAGAAATACGGCTTAAGCATCGGATTTATCGAGGAAGCAAAGAATATTATCTCAACGAAGCTCACCGAAAGCAACATTCCTTTCACGCTTGAGGGAAGAATCAAGTCGGTATACAGCTTATATAAGAAGATGTATTCGCAGAACAAGGAATTCGACGAGATATACGACTTTTACGCCGTCAGGATCATCGTTGATACCGAGCTTGAATGTTACACATCACTCGGTTTTGTTCATCAGCTTTTCAAGTCCGTACCGGGTCGATTCAAGGACTATATTTCAACACCTAAGCCGAACCTTTACCGTTCGCTTCATACGACCGTTATAGGAAGAAGCGGTATTCCGTTCGAAGTGCAGATACGCACACGCCAGATGCACGAAGAGGCTGAATATGGTATCGCGGCGCACTGGAAATACAAGTCGGGCGAGCGTTCCGACAGTAATATGGACGATAAGC
>JAZLEH010000033.1:0-1593 GCA_045615165.1 Eubacteriales bacterium
TATATAGTTATACTTAGTGTGGCACTTGTTGGCACTCTTGCTTGGTTCGTTTTTGAGAAGACCGCAGTTATTTCGGTTGATAAGGATTCGAAAATAGTAGCGGGTGATTATCTCGAGCTTTGCTTGGATGACGGCGATAACGATGACACCAACGATATATGGGCATCCGAGCTCGAGTTGGACAGTCTTATATTGCAGTATCCCGATGTTTCGGTAATGCCCGACGGTAGCGTTTGGTATCCCGTTTCTTTAGGTCCCGGTGAAACACTTCTTACCGGAGAGGCAAATAAGGACGCATACAGAGACGTTACGAATACCGAGTATACCGAGGGTTACTATTTCAGATTAGACCTTAAGGTTCGCGCAACCAAGGGTATGGAGGTATATCTCCACGAGAATTCTTCGATAATGGCTGATAGAGCTAATAGTGGTACCGCAACGGTAGTCGGCGCGGACGGCGAGGCTGTTTCGTTTAGCAAGAGCGCAGTTGCGGGAGCTTCGAGAGTTGCTTTCTTTACCGATGACGGACTTAAAACCATTTGGGTTCCCAACGAGCAGTACGAGCTTAAGTTTGATGCTGATGGAAACGTAATAGGCTTTAACGAGTCCGGAAATCCCGAGAGCGAGTATAAGTACATCAAGATGCAGAACGGCTTTGTCGTTGCAGGTGATGAATACGGCGTTTGGGAAGATAAGTTTATAAGCAATACGCTTGCAAGCGGAAGCGTAACCGACGGTTATTATACCGACGGAGCAACTCCGATACTTCAGTTTACCGACGTAGGCGTTCAGAAGCTTTCTATATATATTTGGGTAGAGGGCTCTGACCGTGAGGCAAACACCGTTCTCAGCGGTGGCTCCCTTAAGTATAATCTTCAGCTCGTAGGAATTCCTATGAAGGCAGAGGCTAAAGTAAACATCGAAGATGTTAGTTACGCTGACGGCGTACTCAAGTATTCCTCGGGTAAGGTTGCAGGATCTGAAATACTTTATAGCCTCAACGGCGAGGATTGGACGGCGTACGGAGCAAAGACACCTCTTCTTAAGGGTGTTGAACGCTTCTATATTCGCGCAAAAGAGACCGCTACCGAAAATGCGGGTGCAGTTAAGGAGATAGTGGTATCATGATCTTAATGATAAGCAGAAAGGAGAAAGGAAATGAATAATGCCGAGAAGAAAAAAACAAGTTGGCTTAAAATAGCTCGACCGATAGCTCTCGCTTTGGTGTTGGTATTTCTTTTGTCCTGTGCTACCTACGCTTGGATGAAGCGTGATTGGACTCCGAGCATACATCAGGACAACGTTAAGATCGTAGCGGGTTCATCGCTTACCTTCTTATATAACGGTGAATCTAAAGAGGATATTCAGCTCAATACTCTTATCGGTAAAGAGGACTTTACTTACAAGTCGGTTTCCAGTGCTACGGGAAAGAGCGAGGATTTCTTTGCTCTTGAATACAGCACCAAGGGAAAATATGAGGATACCTTGAAAAAGCTCGCTTTGAGTGAGGCTTCCGACAATACGCAGAGCGTTGATATGCAGTATACCAGCCTTGGATTGGAAAACGGATATATAGATATAACCTTCCATATA
>JAZLEH010000034.1:0-4395 GCA_045615165.1 Eubacteriales bacterium
TCAAAGCGTTTATTAAGTTCGTTTGGCACGATTATTATACCACAATTTTTGCGGTTTGTAAATATGTTTAGTGAAATTTATCCAATTACCTTCCGGGAGCCTTTTTATGTTCATCTATGACTTGTCAATTTTCCTGACAAGCACTGCATTTGTAGACACAAACGCAAAATACGGTATACCTCTTTTGAGATATACCGTATTTTTTGAAAACTATCCTTTGGGGTACGACCCTAAAGCTCTGTCCTTTTCGTTTAAGCTCTTAAATCCTCAATTTCTCCGCCGCCGTCAAATATCTCGATATCCTCGATCTTGAGGTTAGAGATAGCGCCGTGAAGCGCGAGACCGTGAACCGCTCTTGAGCGAACCTTTCTTATCGTGATATTATAGGTCTCGTCTGCAGTGGAGACTCTAGTGCCGTACATATGCGTTGAGTCGCCTACCCTTACTCCGCATCCTCCCCTATCCATGTGGGGTGAATCCTTTGAGGTGTCGTAAACACCCTCGATATAAATATCGTGGAGCTTGTGCTCACCCTGATTGAGAAGTCTTACGTTAGAGCAATATGCGCTTGATGCGATATTTCTTATCTCGATATTATAAATATCAGTCGGGTAATTCTCTACTGCGACCTGCTTTTCAAGATACCAGCTGAGCGCGGTGAGCGCCACGGTATCATCCTCGGTAAAGCCGGTGATATTCTCTATTACTATATCGTGGCATCCTACGCGAAGATCGATTCCGTCGGAATTTTTTACCAAAGCTTCCTTATAACAGCTTCTCTTAAGTCCGCGGTATATAATTCCGTCCTCGGTCATACCTCTGTCGTTCGAACAAAATTCGCAATCGGATATTCTGCCGTTTC
Organism: Eubacteriales bacterium; assembly: GCA_045615165.1. Lineage (GTDB taxonomy): Bacteria > Bacillota > Clostridia > Oscillospirales > CAG-272 > UBA1740. The sequence goes on from JAZLEH010000034.1 coordinate 863, forward strand.
TGCAATAAACGAAGCAGAACGCCCACCACCTTTGCTCGCATGCATAGATATGGCGGATCTCAAATCCGTCAACGTTTGCAAACAGAATGAGGTTGTTATTCCAAACAGGCGGAAGCCCGTCCTTCATCTGCGTTTTCTCGGAGAGTCCGTTATAATTTCCTCCGTCAAGGATAGCCTCGCCGCGACCGATGATCTTAATATTTCTGTCTGTGCCCGCAAGAGTTCTTCCCTCGTCCGTATCGAAATGCTCGTTAAGGAATATATTTGAATAAACTCCGTCCGCAAGCCTTAAGTGGCAGTTATCGAGTATCACGGTGAAATTCGACGGAATCCTTATCGGCTTATCTATCTCGTAGCATCCGCTTACGGTCGCGGTGCGAGATCCGTTATTTACGCCTTCAATAACGAGGGATGCGATATATTCGCTTCCACCCTTTTTAAATATCTTTTCCATTTTTATGATTATCCCGACGCGGTATCGCGTCGGGAATCCTTTTTATATTATTTCAATGCCTGCGATCTTGCAGAACTCGGAGATGATCTTCGTGTTATCGCCGTAGGAGATTATATAGTGCTGGCACATAACCTTATCGGTGAAGTCCTCGGTGTCCTTAAGAAGGACCTTAAGCGCGGGAAGCTGGGGTGCGGGCTGAGTCCAGCCTGCTTCCTCCCACTTGGGAGGCGTAGTTCCGTCACCGAGAACCATGTGCATAACGTACTTTCCGTCCTCAACGGCAAGGCGGCACATCGTAACAACACCCGTCTTAACCTTTGAAACGTTGAGTATACCCTGCGAAAGCTCACCGAATGCGGCGGGGATAACGGTTACCTTACCGTCAACGATCTCTGCAGGAACGTAGTCGGGAACGCCTGCAAGAACGCCCTCCTCGAAGAATTCGTAAAATTCAAGGTAAGCACCGATCTGACCCGTAAGAGCTCTTACTACGGTCTGGGTAACGTTACCGAGGCAATCGTTTTCGGGGATAGTGGGTATTCCCTCTCTGTCTGCAAGGAGCATAAAGATCATTGCAGGGGGGAATCCGAGAAGCTTCTTCATACCGTCAACGTCCTTTAAGGATATTGCCTTATAGCCTCTCTCGTTAATGATATCTCTGAGTGCGAGGTAGTAGGAAACGCCGCGTCTTGCGATATTCATATCAGCTTCCTTAAGGAAGTTCCAGCTCTTAACGGTGGTGTTGATAACCTCGTCGATCTCCGCATCGGTGAACTTCTCTGCTCTCTGAACCATTTCAAGCATTTCGAAGCACTCAATTTCAGGACCAACGACTCTCTTAAGCGAGCAACCGTCAAACATAGTTCCGTAAAGGTGCATATCGCGGAAGCCCATCTGTCCGACCTTTGCAGATCTGAGAGTGCGGAAAGCGGAAGCCGCCTTGCAATAGGTTACGACGTCAGCAGATCTCGATGGCTTGCCGATTATATCGTAAACGTACTTAAAGGTATATCCGAGATCCTTCATAGTCTTGCGAAGAGCGCTCGTGCCTGCCTGATCGGCGGTGGTAACGAGTCTGCCGTCGGATTCGATCCAACCGCAAAGCCCCCAAAGAACCATGGGAACGCCGCGGAACTGCTCAGCAACCTTGATTACCGCGTGGGTGGGAATCCAGCCCGCGATGCAAAGAACGAGCGCGTCAAAATCCTTACCCTTGAAGAAGTCGATCGCCTTATTAACGTCCTTTTCCTCATAGTCGTCACGAATGGGATAGCAGGAGAGAACCTCTACTCCCTCTCCCATAAGGCTCTCGGAAGCCGCCTTACACTTATTAACGATGATATCAATGGGGGTGTTAACCTCACCAAAGCCTGCAAATGCAATCTTAGTCATATCTATTTCTCCTTTTAATTATTTAAACATTTTGTTGATGTGGTCGAGAGTCGTTGCAACGAGAACGTCGCCGCCCTCGTGGCCCGTCATACCCGATGAAACGTAAGCGCTGTAATGGCTTCCGCGCTCCGCCTTTGCCGTGGGAAGATATGCGCGCGATCCGCAGGAAAGCTGAATCAATATGGTCTGCTTTGCAAGGCTTCTTGCGCGGATGCGGTTACCGTAATCAAGGAACAGCTCGTAGGGATTAGTCGCAATCGCGATATCACCGAAGCGAATTATATGTATCTCGTCCTCGTAGGTATTCATAGTCTTCTGAAGATTGTAGCGTGAAAGAGTTCCAGAATATACGTGGAGCGCCGCCGCATCCTCAAAGCTCGTATGCTTTCCTCTGTTCTTCGCGATGAATTCGTCGATCTTATCTATCGCGTTATTATATTCGGCGATAGTTACCTTACGCAGGGGCATAGTGAGATTTATCGTTTCGTGAACGAGGAGCGCCTCGCTCTCAAGAGTGCCGTCAAGCTCCTCGAAAACGGAGATTATTTCGTTTGAAATTCTCTTACCGACGAGCTTAAGACCCGAGATATCGAACATTGAGGGATCTGCTCTTCTCTCTATATAAGCCTCGCGCTTGATGTTGGGGTCGTCGATCGGGGATTCGGGATTCACCCAGCGGATCATATCACGGGGGCACTGGTCACCCGCCGCAGAGCAAAGTCCGAGAACCTTAACGTCGCCGTATTTCTTCTTGATATTCTCGCGCACCTTGCCCCAATAGTCGGAGGAGATAAAGCTTCTATGCTCAACCACCTGCGCGGGGCAAGCGATATTCGCGACGATACCCGAGAGCTTCTTATTTTCATCATAGGTGAAGATAAGCTCCATACCGGAGTCGTTACCACCCTCAAGCTCTGTGAAGTTCGGGTGATTGGTGTCGCCCCACATTTTCGTTGAACCGTCGTCGTAGCTTACGCGGCGGCACATACCGACGGCAACTCTGCCGAATGCGTTCTTATAATATCCGGGGGCTCTGTTATTCCAAGCGCTGATGCACGCCTCGCTGAGCTTTTCAATAAGGAAATCAAGTGCCGCTTTCGGGCTCATGCATTCCTCACCGCTGACGAGGGGCTCGTATTTCATATCCGCGGGAAGTCTTTCATCAAGGTATTTCTTTCCGAAATCGCTTCCGCCTGCAACCATCCATCTCTCGTAGGTATACGAGGTGTGGCTATGTATTGCGCCGGTGATGATCTTGCTTTCGGGAATGCCCGTCTTTTCGCTTACGATGCGCTTAACTGCGCCGTGAAGATTGTCTCCGATTGAAACGAGGTCTGCCTCACAGATTATCATTGCTTCCCCGTCGCTCTCGACTGCCCAAGCAATAGCCTTAAGCTCAGACTCAACCTCATTCGAAATACGCTCAAAGAACTGACCCGCAAGACTGATTTTTTCCTTTGGAGTGATATCTACCTCACTCCATCCTATTTTAACTTGTGACATTTATAATCTCCTTTTCGATTGAATTTTCAGTTAGGCAAGAGTGAATAATCCGAACCCGCTCTGAATCCTTAATTTTCAGAGCTTTCGGCACTTATCTCTCTTGCAAAGTCCGCACTTGGCTGCGAGAGCCAAGCACCAAAATCAACTAAAAATTAAGGCACAGAGTTCCTTGAATTTTATAGAG
>JAZLEH010000035.1:0-2161 GCA_045615165.1 Eubacteriales bacterium
CTACGAAAAAGCAGAGGGATATCTCTCGCACTGACGATCCGAGCTATAAAAGCACGGGCAAGGCCCCCGTCTTTATAACCGTTGAATCTGTAAGGGATTTTACTTATTTCTTCTTCATCGTAAAGACGGTGCTCTATTTTCTCCCCGATATGTTCCTTCTCTCAAAGACCACCGAAAGAGGATATTATATCAGCATATCAAAGGAATACCCGGGAGTTCTTCTTGCATCTCTTGCCTTCACCATCCTTCTTGCGGTGCTATGGTTCAGGCGAATCAAGAAATACCTCGACAGAGTATACGAGCAGGATAAATTTTCAAGCGCGCTTAAGTCGATGCAATCGTCAGGCAGCGAGGAGCGCTATGAGGTGAAGATCAAGCATAGATCTATGCTCTTCTCACTCACGATCCTCTCCGTTGCAACGCTCTTCTCAATAGAGGTTGCCATGGATAACTGGAGCGGAATAAACCTTCTGCCCTCGTTTATTTACGGGTCGCTCCTTCTTATCGCGTATCACCTCATCTCAAAGCACTCAAATCCGAAAAAGGCGGCTTATATAACAGGACTTTCGTTTATCGCTATTTCATTCACGGCATACGCTCTCACGATAAGCTTCCTCTCGCGTTACGACTACTCCGATATCGCAGAATATCAGGGAGCCAGGGGCTTATATACGGCTATATCGATCCTCTCGGTTCTCGAGCTTATAGCGCTTATCGCGCTTCTCACCTTTATAACCCTCCTTCTCAACAGATTCGTCATAGCGAACACGGGAATTTCGGTTACGAGCGACAGATATTCAACGCTCGATAAGGAGTTTCATAAGTCCTTAATCAGAAGAAATTATATCTTCCTCGCCCTCGGAATCATTTCCGCCGCAGTAAAAGCGGCAGAGGTGTTTATCAACGGCACGACGCAGATAATATTCACCGACCCGTCCGACGTTGAGATGCCGACGATAATCGCATCCGACGCGCCTTGGTTTGGCTTGATCGTTGCCCTAGCGGCACTCATACATATCGGATACACCTTCTATCTCGTCTCGTCACTTAAGGATGAGATCAGATCAAAAATCAGCGATATATAAAAATTCGAACTTCCGCCATTTGCGGAAGGTCGTTTCGTTTTAAATTAAATAAAATTCCTTAAGGACTGCAGAGGCTGAGCCATCAACGGTCTCGTTTTTCAAAACGAGATCAAAGATGTCGCACCTTTCACTGACAAAGGAGAGGTCGGCGCGGTTCTGCGCCCTTCTCTTCTCATAATTACGAAGAGCCTTCTCGGTTAACCCGTCAGAAAGCGCGCGCTCGTAGAGCCGCCCGTCAAGGACGGAAAGCTCCTCGGTGAAATAAACCGAGAACGCCGTAAAATCGCCATTATAGTCCTTTAAGGACCTAACTCCGTTGATATCAAGCACGAGCAAAGGATATTTCCCCTCGCTGAATATTCGATCGATCTCGGAGCGCGGAGTGCCGTAGAGAAATTCGCCGTACTCGGTATATTCAAGCATTTCGCCCTTTTGAAGAGCATCTCGAAACTCGGAATCCGAAAGATAGATATATTCCGAGTCTTTTCCGTCACCTCTCGGTGCGCGCGTCGTCGCAGAGCGCACGAACTCGAATTTTGAAGGCTCGATATCCATTATTCTAAGGGCTACGGTCGTTTTTCCGACAGCACTTGGTCCTGCAAGAATAAGAAGCTTATTCATATTAAACGGTGGGAAGGATCTTTTCCTTGCCGCCCATATAAGCACGGAGCGCTACGGGGATATTTACAGAACCATCCTCGTTAAGGTTGTTCTCAAGGAATGCGATAAGCATTCTGGGGGGAGCAACGACGGTGTTGTTAAGAGTGTGTGCAAGATAGGTCTTGCCATCCTCGCCCTTTACGCGAATCTTAAGGCGTCTTGCCTGCGCATCGCCAAGATTAGAGCAAGAACCAACCTCAAAGTACTTCTGCTGACGGGGCGACCAAGCCTCAACGTCGATCGACTTAACCTTAAGGTCTGCAAGGTCACCCGAGCAGCACTCAAGAGTTCTTACGGGAATATCGAGAGTTCTGAACATATCAACGGTGTTCTTCCAGAGCTTGTTGAACCAATCTGCAGACTCCTCGGGCTTACAAACTACGATCATTTCCTGCTTTTCAAACTGGTGGATACGG
>JAZLEH010000036.1:0-3407 GCA_045615165.1 Eubacteriales bacterium
GGGCAACATCATAATCAAGGCTTCGATCTCCGCTGACGGAAAGATCATCGAGGTCGTTACCGTTGAGCACCACGAGAGTGCAGGCTTCGGTGATGTTTGCGCAACCGAAGACTATTACGCACAGTATAAGGATAAGACTAATTCGGATATCGTGATTTCTGCTGACAGAAATGATATAGTAAAGGACAACTACGACAGCCTTGAGGATTATCATATGGATATAATCCCTGCAGATTCCACCGACGTCGGCGTTATCGCCAACGCAACCTACACCACCGTTGCATATCAGACCGCTATTAAAGAAGCGTTCTCTGCATTTGAATCATTGACTGCTGAAGGAGGAAATTAATAATGGCAAAAAATAATAAATTAATGATCTTCCTTCGCGGACTTATTATGGAGAACCCGGTTCTCATTCTCATTCTCGGTACTTGTCCCACCCTTGCGACGACCACCTCGATGTTCCAGGCGGCTTCAATGGGACTTGCGGCAACCGCCGTTCTCGTTTGCTCAAACGTCGTAATATCTCTTCTTCGAAATATTATTCCCGACTCGGTAAGAATTCCTTGCTATATCGTTATTATCGCCGCTTTCGTTACCGCGGTAAGTATGCTTCTTGAAGCATTCCTTGAGCCCGTATTTACGGTTCTCGGAGATTGGCTTGCGCTTATCGTAGTTAACTGTATCGTTCTCGGAAGAGCGGAAATGTTCGCAAGGAAGAATACGGTCGGCGATTCCGCGCTCGACGGTCTTGGAATGGGACTCGGATTCCTCGGAGCCCTTCTCGTTATGGGAACGGTAAGAGAGGTTCTCGGCGCGGGAACTATCCTCTCCGGTCTTGACGACTTTGGATTTGAGGCTATCAAGATCCCCGGTCTTTACGACATAAGAATTCCGATTCTCGTTGAGGCTGCCGGCGGATTCATCGTTTACGGTATCGTTATTGCCGTTATGAATAAGCTCACCGAAAAGCAAGGCGGCGTTAAGAGAAAGTCCTTCTCTTGCGAAGGGTGCCCCTCAAGCAGTATTTGCAATAAGACCTCTTGCGCTGAGCTCTCCGAGCTTACGCTTAACGCGCGTGCCGCGGCTCAGGTAGCAAATAAGACCGAGGAAAAGGAGGTATCTGATAATGCCTAATTTAGTATCACTTATCCTCGCCGGAATCCTCACCTCGAACTACGTTCTTGCTAAGACCACCGGTATTTGCCCCTTCCTCGGAGTTTCAAAGAAGCTTCAGCAGGCGGCGGGTATGGGCGTTGCCGTTATCTTCGTTATGCTTTGCGCTACGGCGGCAACCTGGCCAATCTACGAGCTTCTTAAGCTCCTTGAGCTTGAATATCTTCAAACGATTATATTCATTCTCGTAATCGCATCTCTCGTTCAGTTCGTTGAGATCGTTCTCAAAAAGTTCCTTCCGCCCCTTTATAAGTCGCTCGGCGTATATCTTCCGCTTATAACGACTAACTGCGCGGTTCTCGGTATCGCAAACGAGAACGTAGGAAAGGGACGCGGTTTCATCGAATCTATGTCCGCTTCTCTCGGAGTCGGACTCGGCTTCCTTCTCGCGATGGTTCTCTTCGCAGGCGTTCGCTCCAGAATTGAAAATTGCCCCGCGCCCAAATGCTTCAAGGGCATTCCGATCACCCTCGTTGCCGCAGGTATAGTCGCTCTTGCGTTCCTCGGCTTCAAGGATATCGTTTAAGGAGGTGCGAATATGACTATTCTTATTCCTACCCTCGTCCTTCTCGGTGTCGGTCTCGTCTGCGCCGCGGTTATCACCGTGGCAAGCGTCTTCTTCGCAGTTGAAGAGGATAAGACCGCAACCGCGATCCGCGATTGCCTCCCCGGAGCAAACTGTGGCGCGTGCGGATATTCGGGATGTGACGGATATGCAAAGGCTCTCGCAGACGGCGAGGCTACCGCTACTAACCTCTGCGTTCCCGGCGGTGACGGAGTCGCAAAGGGTATCGCCGCAATACTCGGCGTTGAATCAGCCGACGTTGTTGAAAAGGTCGCTTACGTTGCTTGTAACGGTAAGTGCGGCGCAGTTGAAAGAAAGTATGAATACCACGGACAGAAGACCTGCCGCACCGCCAATATGGCGTATAGCGGAGATAAGTTCTGTAACTTCGCCTGCCTCGGCTACGGCGATTGCGCTAAGGTCTGTCCGCAGAATGCTATAACGATCGAGGATGGCATTGCCCATATCGATCCCCGTAAGTGTATCGGATGCGGAATCTGTGCGCGTGAGTGCCCGAATTCCATAATCCACCTTATCAACGACACCTCTCGCGTGGTCGTTGAGTGCTCGAATCACGATAAGGGCGCTATGACGCGTAAGTATTGCTCTAACGGCTGTATCGGTTGTATGAAGTGCCAGAAGGCTTGCCCGAACGGCGCAATCAAGGTTGAAAACAACCTTGCAACTATCGACTACTCCCTATGCACCGGGTGCGCAGAGTGCGTTGCAGTTTGCCCCGTGCATTGCATCCATGAAGGAAACTTCATCTGCGGAGCGCATTTTTAACTAAAATTTAATCAAAAAGAAGGAGGCAACGTTATGACGAAAAGTGCGAATACAAGCTTTTTTAAGAAGTACCGCATCGATATCATAGTGGTTGCCTCTATTCTTTTGGTTGCAGTCCTCGTCCTTTTGGTGTCACGACTGATGAGAACAGACGGCGCATTCGTTGAAATCGAGCTCGACGGTGAGACGGTCGGAACTTACCCCCTCGCTATCGACGGAGTTTATAACCTCAACGGAGGCACGAACACCCTGACGATAAAGGACGGCAAAGCATTTATGAGCTATTCTAATTGCCCCGACCACACCTGTGAAAACACGGGCAAGGTGAATTACGTCGGTCAGACGATAGTCTGCTTACCCAATAAACTGACAATAACAGTGATCGGCGAGTCCGATAACTCTGTTGACTTCGTATCGTAATATGAGAAATAACACAAGAAAATTAACACAGCTTGCGCTGACGGTCTCGTTTGCGATGATGCTTTCGTTTATTGAGAGCAGGATTCCCGCATTCGTTGCGATCCCCGGCGTCAAAATAGGACTTGCGAATATCGCCGTCATTTTCACCTTATATAAATTCGGCTTCAAGGAGGCGATCTCGGTATCCCTCGTAAGAGTGCTTCTCGTCTCGATCCTCTTCGGAAGCCCGATAAGCCTGATATACAGTGTATCGGGCGCAATACTCAGCTTCGCCTCGATGCTTCTCTTGAAGGCGCTCACCCCTCTTCGCGAGGTCGCCGTCAGCGTTGCGGGCGGTGTTATGCATAACGTCGGTCAGATCGCCGCGGCGTCAATTATGCTCGACACGAACGTCGTTGTCTACTACCTGCCGTTCCTTATCCTTTCGGGTACGATCGCGGGTGTAGCCGTCGGTATAGCC
>JAZLEH010000037.1:0-15213 GCA_045615165.1 Eubacteriales bacterium
GGGTCGTAATAGATTCCCGTCGTGCCGTGCGGAATTACTGCGTGTGCATATTCCAAAGGGCTCATCATCGACGACTCGATATGGATATGTCCGTCAAGCATACCGGGGGCAATATAAGCTCCCTCAGCGTCGATGACTCTCGTGCCGTCACCGATGCAGTGAAGCGCATCTCCGACGAGGGCTATTCTTCCGCTATGTATCGCAACCGAGGTGTTCTCGATTATCTCACGCGTGCAAACGTTGATAAGCTTCGCGTTTATAATAACGGTCTCTGCGGGGATTCGACCCATCGCAACGGAGCTGAGGTCTCTTGAACATTCCCAGAGTGGTTTCTTAGAAAAAATATTACTCATAATATGTTCTCCGGTTTCTATTTATTTTTCTTTAGTATAGCACAGATCAAAAACAATTACAATAGCAATAGAGCAAATTCCGACAACTTAAGTGATTATAAGGCTCGTTTATTTATCAATATTTTATATTTACAAATGGAAATTTTTGTGCTATAATATATCGGTCTGCGACTTTGGAGATGACTTTATCTTAATTTAAAGCGAGAAATACACCATGAAATCAAATAAACCGATCAAGGCGAAAATATCGCCGTATATAATTTTCCCGATGATCATCGGCATAATGACGGGCGTGCTTATATTCCTGTTCAAGGTAGCGTCGACCGCCGTTATGCGCTGGTCGGAGCATATCTATGAATTCGTGCGCGAGAACCCTAAATATTTGCCCATTCTTATCCTCGGTGCGGCGGCAGTCGGAGCTATCGCGGCTATCGTTTTAAAGCTTGCCAAGGAGTGCCGCGGAGGTGGAATTCCCACTGCAGTAGCATCGATCAGAGGACTTATTCCGCTCAAATGGATGCAGGGAGTCTTCGTTCTCTTCGGCTCGGCGCTTCTCACCTATTTCGCGGGCGTTCCCCTCGGTAACGAGGGTCCGAGCGTTCAGATGGGTGCGGCAGTCGGCAAGGGCGGATCAACCATTTCGAAAAAGGACAAGCGCGCATTTGAAAGATATCTTATGACGGGCGGTGCTTGCGCAGGCTTTGCCATCGCTACCGGCGCTCCCCTTTCGGGAATCCTTTTCGCGCTTGAGGAAGCGCACAGAAAATTCTCCACCTCACTTTTCGTAGTTGCTTCGATCTCGGTTCTCTCGGGCGTTATAACGCAGAGATACCTTTCGTTCTTCTTCGACGTTAACGTAACCTTCTTTGATTTCACGATCGACGAGGTCCTTCCGATGCAGTATCTCTGGTCGGCGATCCTTATCGGAGTGGTTTGCGGTATAGCTTCACTCGTTTTCACTAAGTTCTACCGTATGGTAAAGACATTCTCCAAAACTCGCCCGGGAAGACTTCCCTTTACGGCAAAGCTCGTAATTATTTTTGCCGTTACCGCAGTTTTAGGATTCGTTTCCTCTAATTTCGTTGGCACGGGTCACGCGATAATCGAGGATATCCTCCACGGAAAGACTATCTGGTATCTTATCCTTATCGCGCTCTTCATCCGCGCGATCCTTATGATCTACGCCAACAACGAGGGTGTTACGGGCGGTGTGTTCGTTCCCAACCTTGCGTTTGGAGCGATGATAGCTTCGCTTATCGCTGAGGCGCTTATCGCGATCGGTCTCGTTGACGGTCAGTATTTTGCAATTCTCGTGGTAGTCGGAATGGCGGCGTTCCTTGCGGCATCGTCAAGAACACCCGTCACCGCAATCGCGTTCGCCGCCGAGGCGCTCTGCGTTGCAAGCAATATTATCCCCGTCGTTTTCGGCGTCGTTATCGCCTTTATCATAGTTGAGGCTTCGGGCAGGATGTCCTTTGCCGACACGGTTATCGAAGCCCGCGCCGAAGCCGCGCATCACGGCAAGGAGGCGTATGTCGTTAACACGCATCTCGTTGCCATGAAGGGCTCGTTTGCCGACGGAATGGAAATAAGAGACATTATATGGCCGACCACCTGCGCCGTGCTCTCGGTCGACAAGAAAAATTCGGCAATACCCCACAAGGGCGCGCACAGAGTTCACGCGGGCGACATTTTCCACCTTCATTACCAGACGTATGACCTTGAGGAAACGGCGGCAGACCTTCGCGCGATTCTCGGAGATCAGCCCGAGGATGAAAACATCCGCATTCGCAGCTGCGCCGAGGATCACATCATCCCCGCAGTTGAATAATACGATAAAAACGCTCTGCTTTTGGCAGGGCGTTTTTTGCAAACCTTGATTTACAAAAGCTATATTTCTCCGCAATTCCTTGATTTTAGAAAACAACTGTGATATACTGAATAAAAAGCCTTTAGGAAAGGAGCGGCTATGGATATCTTAAAGCTGAAAAGCACCGAATTTTCTCTTAATGATTTCAAGAGCCCTACCGAAGAATATTATCCCGTATACGGATGGTTTTGGAACGGACCTGTAACTGATGAAAGAACCGAGGAACAGATCCTTGAGATGAAGCGCCTCGGAATAAAGGCGTTCTGCATCGTATGCGAGCCGAGGGATTTTCGCCCGACGACTATCCCCACTCTAACCGATCCGAATTACCTGACCGACGCGTATTTTGAAAGATATAAATTCGCAGTGAAAAAGGCGGCGGAACTTGGAATGAAGTGCTGGCTTTACGACGAGGGCGGCTGGCCCTCCGGCGGTGCTTGCGGCAAAGTTATGCTCGACCACCCCGAATACGCAAGGCGCACTCTCGACAAGCGCACCGTAACCGTCAAGGGCGGCGAGCCTTATAAAAGGAGCGAGGGCGTCTTTGGCGCGTTCGTAAACGGCGACGAGATGATAGACGACGGCTTTATCCCAAGCGAGGATATTGAGGTCAGCGAATATTATTCAAGGCGCGTTGCGTTTGAAACGCCGGGAAAGCCCGATATCCCCGACAGCACCCTCGCCGAAAGCACCGATTATTTCATAAAGATAACTCACGAAAGATATAAAGAATTTATAAAAGAATATTTCGGAAATACGGTGACCGCGGTATTTACCGACGAGCCCCTCACCCCCGCGATCCCGTTCCGCGAGGAGCTTATCCGAGAGTATGAAAAGGAGTACGCCGAGAGTCCCCTCCCCTATCTTCCCGCGATATTCGGAAGTGTTAAGGCAACGGGCGAGGCAATCACGGCAAAGGCGCGCTGGTTTGACCTTGCAAGTCGCGCATTCTGCAACAATTTCCTGTTAAGATGTAAAAAGTGGGCGAACGATAACGGGCTTGCATTCACGGGTCACCTTGACCGCGATGACGAGCCTCGCGGCTCGGTTTACGGAAAGAATTTTCACCTCACCCGTGCGATGCGTTGCATGGACGTGCCGGGAATCGACGTGATCTGGCGACAGATATTCCCCGATATAAACGGCAAGAAATATGAAAACAGATTCTTCCCCCGTTATGCATCAAGCGCCGCCGCACAGAACGGCACGACGCTCGCCTCCACCGAGTGCTTCGGCGTTTACGGAAGCGGACTTACCTTTGACCAGATGCGCTTTATCGCAGGATTCCAGGCGATACGCGGAGTAACCCTCTTCAGCCCGATGAAGCTCTCCTACGAGCGCCGCGGACCTTGGCTTGCGGGCGTGCTGCCCTCGTTTGACGAGAGGTTAGCCTGCCACGCGTACCTTTCGCACTTTAATGATTACCTTGAACGCCTCTCCTACGTGATGACGCGCGGGGAGCGTGTAGCAAAAACGGCGCTTTATTACCCGATAACGAACTTCTGGGCTGACGTTGATGCGCAGAGCGCCGCCGATGAATTTGATGCGCTCGGATTCGAAATGGAGAAGCTCGGCGTTGACTTTGACGTGCTTGACGACGACGTTATTTTAAATTCGAAAGAAGTCTGCGCAGGCGTAATTTCGATGGGCAAGGCATCGTATAGTGAGATAATCATTCCCCCCTCGGCAATCATTCCGAAAGAGGTTAAATCTCGTCTTGACGGCTTTACTGCCGCAGGCGGCAGGATACTCGCCTCCGCAAGCGAAGCAACACGAGCTACCGACATCCGCTCGGGCAACGACCGCATCGTAGCGATGAGAAGAAAAACGAGCGACGGCGAGCTTATATGCCTCTTTAACGGCTCGGCAACGGCGGGGCGTGTAACTTTAAACGAGAGAGACGGCAAGGCTTATCTTATCGATATCACGAGCGGCAGGCTCTTTAAGCAAGAGAATGACGGCGGTCTTATCACCGTTATGCTGGAGGGTGGCGAATCTGCCGCCATATACCTTACCGAAAGGAATCTTGTAACCGAAGGCATGATCGCGGCAAAAAAGGAGCTCTCCTTAACCGATTTCAAAATGAGGAGAACGAGAAGCTTTACCTACGGAGATATGTATCCCGAGAACGAGGATATCTGCGAGCGAGAGGAAAGCATCCCTCTCGGCGATTGGAGCGTTAGGGTTGGAAAGGATTTTTCGGGCACTTGTGCTTACAGTGCAAGCTTTGCGGGAATTGACGGCGACGCGGTGCTTGACCTTGGCGACGTGCGCCACACCTGCGAGGTGATCCTTAACGGCAAGTCGCTCGGCGTTAAGATAATGAAGCCGTATTGCTTTGAGATCAAAAAGGAAATGCTCCGCGATCTGAACGAGCTTGAAATAATGGTCACGAACACCCCCGCAAATCAGCAGCTGTTCTCAAAAACGTTCGAAAAGTGGGCTGATTGGCAACTTACCGCCTATATGGAAAAGCAGAACGTTTTCGACCTCGATTCGATCGAAAGCGGTCTTTTCGGCCCTGTTAAAATCACTTATTAATATTAAAAGCCGCGACTCGTTAGCGTGATACTCTTAACGGAGTATTCACGCTAAGTTATGATTGCCCTTGCGGACAAGTTATCAGTTATGAGATACTTCGTATCGTTATGATTGGCTTCACCAAGTTTAAGATTTGATTGGCAATCATATCATAACGTTTGCGAAGCAAATTCATAACGGTGAGCGAAAGCTAACCTCATAACTCTAAACTAAAAGGCAGAAAAAGAGAGAACATTTCGGCTATAAAACCGATTTGTTCTCTCTTCTGTTGTTATATGGGTTTGGGCTTAGCCCATATTTGCGTTTGACGAGTCAAATGCGATGCTCGCACTTAGCGGTGTTTTACAAATTCTCCGCTAAGGACATCACCGATTTGCCGCGGCTTATTTTTATTCTTTTATAAGGAAAAGTATTTTCCCTTTTTCTATAACGAAGCTATTGCTTACCCTACCGCTCTCGCGGTCGCGCCAAGGTGACGAAAGATCGAGAGTGTACGGCGCATCCGAGAAATTCGAAACTGCGAGATAGCGCTCCTCGTTTACGAACATCGATGCAACGACTCGCTCGGGTATCGGCGAGAGTATCGCCTCGCACTCGGAAAGCTCGATGTAGACCACGCTGTTTTCCGTAACCATAGGTTGATAGAGCTTATAAAATCTCTCCCAGCGGGGATATTCCTGCACGTCCGGCGGAACTGACGACCAATGGCTATATACGTACGGTCCGTTCGGATTTTTCTTCATATATTCTATTACGCGCCTCTTATGCTTAAAATCGGTGTAATCGGGGTTGATAATAAGCGCCTCGTCAATCTCTTTTGGGATATACGGTCTTCCCATCTTCAAAAGCGGGAATTGCATAAACGGAATAACACGAGCGTAATACGCGTCCGGGTCTGCCCCGCTAGTGAAAGATCCGTGAGAGCACGGCACTATATACTGATCGTAATCCTTGCCAATGCCCATTCCCTCATCACCGTTTACGCACTCTCCGATCCAGAGATAATCGTAAACTCTTTCCTTGCAGGGTGGCTTATTATTCACGTCTGCGTGGAGCTTGTAAATTCCGCCGCGGCGCTTGATTTCGCTATATATCGTGCAAAGAAGATCCTCGATCTCGGGATCGTACGGCATATCATACACCGTCAATTTCTTAACGTCGATCCCCTCGGAAATAAGCTTAAGCTGATATAGCTTAAGTCCGTCGTAGCCCCAGTCGTTATATATTCCGTCAAATCCGTATTCGTCAAGCGCCGAAAAAGTGCGCGGAAGAAGATAATTTCTCCACTCTCGGCTGCCTGCCCAGCAGCGTCTATACTTGAAATAGTCTCCTCGGAGAGCATATTCGCACCGTGTGAACTCCTCGCGGAAATCGGGGTCGCGCTCGTCAAAATATCCCGTGGATATATAAGAAATTATCTTTATTCCGTGTCTGTGGCAAAGGTCTACGAACTCGCGCATTCCCTGCGGATCGTGCGAGGTGAATTTATCCGCTCCGAGCATTCTTATACTGTCGTTCCACTCCTCATGAACCTGTATAAGCCCAACTCCGCTCTCGGCAAGGCTCTTTATAAGCTCCTTATCGTATTCTGTCGGAGATATGCTGAACGGGTTCGGATAATCGCCGAGATTATAGATCGCCTGACCCGGTATATAATCACGAACTCTGTGCTTTCTGAAATATTTTTTGTTTTCCCTCTCGCACGCGTTTATATTATCGATGCGTTTCTTATCTTTATCAAATTGCTTCATATGAATCAAGCACTCCGGCCGATAATAATTTTATGCGCGCCAAGGCTGATATGCTTCGGCGCGCGATTTTTAAAATGATTTGATTTTTATCCGGCGGGGGTTTCGCCCTGATCGCCCGAGTCTTCACCACCGGTATCGGATTTGCCCGGTATGACAAGCTCGATCTCGTCACCTTCAAGCAGCTCGCCGTTGAAATAGAAGTCAAAGTCGCTTTCCTTATCAAGAATCGTTGCCTTGATCTTTATTTTTTCGTCGCCGGGATTATTTTTCGTGATGGTGATATAGTATGCGGGTCGATTTTCATCGGTTGCCGTCGCGCCGAACGCGAGCGGAACGTAGGTATATTCAACCGTAAGATTAGCCTTCTGATCGTAGGTAAAGTAAAGCCGTATCAGATCGTCACCGGGTGAGGAATTCTTTTCTGCCTGCTCATCCGGATCGGGCGTATCGGGGCTGCTTTCTTCATCCTCGTCTTCATCAATGATCTCTCCCGCTTCGTTCATCACCACTATCGTTCGCTTATATGTGGTCACGTCGCCAATGGTGGTTGCGGTTATGGTAGTAACGGTGGTCTCCTTCGTTGACTTGTTATAATCGCGATAGGTCGTTCGCACGATCGTTGCCGTCTCGCGTTCCACCGACATTTCCTTGTCCTTGCCGTCCTTTAGCGTGATACCGTCGCCGATATATTCCGCACTCGTACCACTCGTTGCCGAATGAGTAATGGTTGATCCGTCCTCAGCCTTGAACTCAACTCCGCCCGATTCCGCACTCGTGCCGGGAACGGTATTGATCGAAACGAATGCTGAATCGTAGGGATCAACGGTATCAAGAGTCGCGCCGGGAGCAAGCATATCAACTCCGTCGGGAACGGAAGAGGCTGTGCTGTTCTCAACGATCTCTTCATATTCCTTATATCTTTCAACTACCTGTGCGTTCGCCGCAAGGTCGAGGTATATAAGGTATGCGCCCGTTCTTCCCGCGCTTGATCCTATGGCGTATTCGCCCTCGTTAAGGGGAACCTCAAAGTAGAACGCCTTCTGATTCGCCCAGCTTGCAGGGCCACGCCACTGATTTTCCTTATCAGATGTCGAGTCTGTTTCGGTTTTCGACTCGTCGTAAAAATCATACGTGTAATTTGTATTAGCGTTATTTTTACTACTATTTTCATCCGGATGAATTATCCAGAGGCAGTCAAAGATTACTACGTACTCATCGCTATCGGTAAGGCTGGCAATCTTTTCATCATATCCTATCTCAACGTAATCCGCCACGTTACCCACCTTTCCGCCTTCTTTAAGTCCCTTATAGGTATAGATATAGGGGGTTTCGGTGTCTATTTCACCGTCTTCAGTAAGCTTTCCGTAGATCTTATATATTTCCTTGATTTCGGTGATCTTCTTTCCTGTCGAATCGCGCTCGATCTCGTAAATTGAGAAGAAGGAGTCGTTTCCGGGGTTCTGCGTGTAGTACGATCCCGCAAAGCAGTTAACGAATCCGCGATCATGAAGATTGAAGTCGATGCAGTTCGTAGGTACTTGGTAATTGCTTATCGTTTTGCCAAGAATAGTCGCGGTTATTTCGGTAACGTTCTCCTTCATAACCGTCGCTTCCATAAAGTGCAAGCCATAGCAATATGCGGTACTCGAGTTACCCTGTGTGATCGTTACAGACTCTCTGAATTTTTCAATACAGCTCTCATACTTCTGAAGTCCGAGGCTGTCAACGATGTAGCTTCTGTCATCAGCGCTAACCTCTTCGGGATCATCCGAAATATTCGGTACGGTTTTAAATATGCCGCCCGTCTTATAGCTGATAGCATATGGCTCAAGGTAGTTCGGCAAATTTGTCGACTGAGCATACCTTGATATACGAATATTACCGTAATCGTCTATTTCACCGTTTGGCTTTTTATCGGTAACGTTATTAAGGTCACCGTACTTAGAGCTTACGATATATCCGGTGTTACCGTTCGAGATGATATATTTGCCCGTTTCTTTTTCCTGTGAGAATGAAAGGGGAAGATATGAAACGCCGGGAGCGCCGGTTGACTTCAATTCGCCGTTTTCATCATAATAGCTATTCTCGGACGAGTTATCTACGTAAACGGTCTTCTCGAGCTTGATCTCAACGCCCTTTGCATCCTGCGATTGTGATATAGAAATGTTTCCGTTAACTACGTAATTTTCCCTGCTAACGTTTGCAGACGAGTTTCTGATAGTCCAGGTATTGTTATAATATTGTAAATAATAGTTGTTATAATATATCTGAGTGTCGGTACACGTCCAAGCCGTGGATGTGGTGCTTAATTGAAGAGAGGTATAGAAAAAACTATTGTTACTTCTTAGATAATATGTAGTACCGTTTACGTCAACGGAGAAGGTATATCCGTTACCGCTTTGGGTCATCGTCCATATAGTTGCTTGATCAGAATCGGTCGTGTTTTGAAGGTTAGTGCCGTTATTTCGGAGATAATTCGTCGTGCCTCCGGAGGTTACGTAAATCTTTACGCCTTCTGCATTAGCTTTCCAGCTTCCGTCCGCGTACTCAAGCTTGTGCCCCCCTATGGCATAGGTGTTGCCGGACTTTTTCCACGTAGGAAGATTGTTCCAATCAACGTCATAATACGAAGTTAGAACAACGTTTGTGCCCGACTTGTTAAGGTAATATATCTCGGTGCCAATCAATGCATATACGACATATCCATCAGTATCATTTCCCTCAACGTACCAATCCGTGGCGTTTGCCTCGTCCGTTCTGACGACGGTCGTTCCGCTAAGGCTGAGATAATTGCCCGAGCCGTCGGTAATATTATAAAGGGGAACGTTGGTATTTTCTTCGTTTTTGGTATACTTGAAGTAGGTGACTCTCTGCGAACCGCTGACGAAGTTAATGTCCATTGACGAGCCCATGCTCATCTGCGAGAATATGAACGATCCGAAATTATTGATCTGTGCAACGTTCATATCCGTTGTATCATCGGGATCAAGCGTGACTCTTAATCCGTTCAGGTCCTCAAAGTCGGTTCGATCAAACAAATAACCGAAGTTTGACTGATAAGAGCCGTAGGTCGGATCATTATAATTCACTATTGAGCTTGCGTTCTGAATGACGGAGTATATATCACTCATCTTAACGCTACCGCCCCAGCCCTGTCCGTCGTCGCCGGCGGTCATATCGGGAACGACGGTATACTTTTCATCATCCGTGCCGGGATTCGAAAGGACGACATCCATTATATAAATATCGTCTCTGAACCCTTCCATGCAATAGCCGATGAGAGAGTAATCCGAGATATTTGCTGTATAGGAAAGTGCCTTAACCCCATCGTCAATATGAACCGTTCCGCCGATAACGCCGACGCGGTCAACGTAGCCGTTAACGTAGCCCGCAACGAGTCCGATAAGTGACGGATCGGTCTGCGTCTTGACGGTTATATTCGAAAGCGCGAGGTTCTTTACCTCGTTTGCCGAGGTTTCATACTCATACTTATCCTTATCCTCGGGAAGATAGCCGACAACGCCGAAGAAGCCGATTATCTCAACGCCGGTGTAATCCCCTTCTTTAACTTCGTCGGGGGGCTCGATAAGCGAGCTATAATGATTTTCGATCGTTACGTTTTTGACCGTAAAATCTGCACCATCGAAATTACCGATGAATGGGTTATCCGTCGTTCCGATCGGAGGAATCGTGTAGCCGGTCATATCAATATCATTAAGAAGCTTGAAATAAACGGTAGAGTCTATCTTATCGTTACCGTTCTCATCGGTGTTAAAGTAACCGAGGTATTGAAGCCACGCGAAATAGTAAAGCTGAACGGGAGCGGCTATTACGTAGGGGTCACCCTTGCTTCCGTCACCCGAATGGAAATAGGTTTTATGTACGTTACTCGTTATATATATAGGCGAGCTTAATCCGTTGTCTGACATCCATGCAAGTCCCATTGGCTGGATCAGCATGACCGTTATAAGGCAGACAAGGAGCAACGCGGCAATCTTTTTCATAATATCTCCGTTTTAAGTGGTTTAATCAGCATAGCTGATAGTAATTCTTTTCATATCGTTATGGAAGTAATATATGTTATCGTCAAGCGAGATTCCTCCGCTTGTGTTCTCACTCATAAAGCACTCGATAAGCTGAACGTCATAGGTGATATAAAGGTAAGCGATAAGAATATCGTTGCCATCCGAATCCGGATACCAATCGCTCGATGTGTACGGCACTGCAAGGGTGATCGAATCGACCTTATCGTGCGTGTGTCCCTCACCCTCACCAATTACGAGGACGAAGGTCTTTGAATCGTCTCGTTCGTTACCTTTGTAATCTTCAACGTCTTCAAAGCGTTTTTCCGTGCTGATATGTTTATAAAGCGCGTCGGGGTCGGTAATTTCTTCGTCGTTCTCATCCCTCGATGGATCGACGAATGCGGTGAAGCGTACAACGCTTGAGGAATACATATCAAGCTTTCCCTCTTGCGATTCCGTCTCGGTTTCGAGTTCCTCGACCTCTTCTCCGCTCTCTTCCCCGTTTTCTTCGCCGTTTTCTTCCTCATCATCCTCCACCGTGGGCATTTCGCGGGTTATCGTGATCAGGAGAGTTCCGTCCTTATCGGTTGATTCGCTTGCTTTTATCTTTATCTGTGCGAATGCGGGGGTGTGTACATTCTGCGCTCTGAATATCGTGTCGTACTGGTTAAGGTCAAGGTTTGTGACGAGAAGGTCGCCGCCTTTGGGATGCTGATTTGTGCCTCGCTCATTTTCAACGTCATACATAAACGCCTTATAATCTGCCGAGGAATCTATGATATCAAGCCCCATTCCCATTTCAGCGGCTTCGGTATCTCTCCTCATTGCGAACCAGGCAACGGACGCGGCAATGAGCATATCCAATACGAGTATCATTGCAACGAGCGTTGTGAATATTTTGTTTTGCTTAAGAAAACGTACGGACCTTAAAAATCCGCGCTTCAGCTTGGTTGCCAAGTCTGTCGCCTCCCTTCTCGGCTTAATTCAATTTATTACTCTGCGACAACTTTGTCGGTCGCCACGAAATCAACTCCGATGACTACGCCATCCGCTTTCGCGGTATATGAATTAACATAGGCGTTTTGCGTTATGGGATCTTGGAGCGCGCCGTCAAAATAGCAGCGCATTATTACCTTTATATGATTCTTCGTCTCATCGGTATTGATCGGAACCGTACCGCCGCCGGGCATAAGCTCAATAAAGGCTCTGTCGGTCGCGTATTCCGTACCGTAGAGAACGCTATCCGAGACCGAGGTAGTTCCGCGATAACCATCCGCGGAAACCTCATCAACGTAAAAGTCGATGCTCGCCGCGTAGAAATACGGGTGCGCGTCGTCTACCGACTCGGGTATAACGATCCTCGCGGTAAGTGAGGAAACCTCGATCGTGTCAAACGCGGACGAGATATATACCGTATAGTCCGTAAAGTAAACCTCGTTATCCTCTTGTGGAACGGGTTCAAATATAAGTTCCTCTTCACCGTCTGCATAACCCGTTTTGTCATCGACCGCGTAGGTGTTCTTAAGGTATTCGAGATAGGTGACCGGTACGTCGCCATTATGCGTTACGGCGATCATATCACTTCTTCCCATCCCCTTAAAGTCAACGGAGGACAGAAGAGTCTGTTCCCTGAGCTGCTCGGGGCTCGTTCCTATAATAAGGGTGGGAGAGACCTTGACGTTAACGCTGAGTCCGTTTGCGGTTACCGAATCGTTCTTCGCAAACCACGCAAGCGTATCGTTCGCAAGCAAAAATCCCGCAGATGCAAAAATAAGCGCAAGCAAAGTAAAAATTACTATTAACTTCTGCTTCATAAGCTGTGTCATACTAGTCCTCCTTTCCCTTTCTAAAAAAATAATGCCCGCAAGTCACCTTCAAAATCGGCAACTGGCTGGCATCTAATAAGCCCCTATAGCTTTGCGTCATAGCCTTTCGACTACTTTGCCCTATATACTTATAATTTATATTAACACACGCGAGCGCGAATGTCAATATATTTTTTATATAATTTTAAAAAACCGGCAATTTTAACGTTGCCGGATTTTAAAGTTATTTATCATTTCCCCGATTCTAAAGCCCACTCGTTAAATACCGAAACGTTCTCTGCGAGCTGGTCGTGATATTTCTGGAACACGCCCGCAACGGCAAAATCGTTCGGCTTAAGAGAGTTGAATATCGTGTTATAGGTGTCCTTGATAAGCGCGCGTCTTTCAGCCTCGGGCTTTTCAACGAGCATCTGACCGCCCGCGAAGATCTTGAAGGCTATGATCGGCTTTTCCACGCCCTTGAGCGCGTCGAGCATAAGCCCTCTGTCAGAGGGGATTATCGGGCGAACGTTGCTCTTGTTCTTACCCGTGATGAAGCCGCTCTCCTCGCCGATCCTTCCGTTTCTGAGGTTATACATACACGCCATATAGAAATCAACGTCCCAACGCTCTTTTTCACTAAGTCTTATGAGGTCGGGGTGATGCGTTCCGATACCAAGCTTAACGCTCGTTGACCTTCTGAAGAGCTTTATCATATCGGTGACCTCTTCACATCTGCCCGTCTCAAATCTGACGTCGGTAAAAGTGCCGGAAATATACATTCCGATCGGATCGACCGAATTCATCATCTGTATGCTGACCGCGGCAACCTCGGGTGACATCATCATCGGCGCGTAGGTCTGGAAGATGAAGTTCATTTTGCCGCCCTCGCTGCGATAATGCTGAAGAATTCTTATGATATACGGGTCTGCAAGGGGGAGCATCGTGTTGATTCCAAGCTCCTCCATTTTATGCATCGCCTCAAGGATTCTTGCCTCCGTATGATACTCAAGCATTTCCTCCTTCGGGATGAATGCGGTTATGTATGAATGACCGTTGAAGGGGTTGTCTCCTATTATTAATTTTGACACGCTATGGCCGAAAAAGTCGATATTGTACATATTTCTCTCCTTAAAAGGTGTTTTATTTTACAAGCGAGTCCTTGTATTATGAAATAAAATTACGTTTGTGGTTAAAAGCATATCTGACCTCTCGATTCAAATATTTCCAAGATGCTCTTTGGTTTTCCGAAGCTGACGCACGAAGCTCTCGCTCATAAGCCCCTTTTCATTAACGGGGATCTCCCACGTTATCGCGCCGCCCATTCCGAGAATATATTCGGTATAAGCGCTCACGAGGTTATCGGGGAATCTCGGCTCGTCGGTCTTCACAAGGTGACCCCAATCGCGTCCGAGCGAACAAAGAATATGATATTGGATAGAAGATTCGCTGATAGGAGTAACGCCGTCTTTACTCTTGATCGATATCGGGAATCGGTCAAAAGCGATGGGAAGAAATCTTACAAGCTCGCCCGCGGTGTAATCATCCTCGTCGGTAACCGACTCGGTCGGTATTCTGACTCCGTTATTAAACGCGAGAAGCGCGTTCGGGTTTCCTGCGCGAAGGGCTTCTGCAAAGCTATGAAAATTCGGCCTATCGGGGTGGTCATACATAACCTCGTGGAAATAGCAGGAATCTATCCACCACGCGCTGACGCGGTCGCCGTATCTCTTCGACCATTCGGTTATAACGCGCTCCCACTTAAGCTGAAATTCTGCCAGCCTGTCGTTGGTTATCTCGCCCGTTTCACGGTTTTTAAGGCTACGCCATCCGAAGCTCTGCGGGCCCTCGCTCGGCATATAAAGGCAAAGGCGAATTCCGTACGGCTTAAGAGCCTCGTAAAGCGCAAGAGGAAGGTCGCGCTCGGAGCATTTCGACGGCTTATCACCGGAGATCTCGTCAAACGCGGCGTTTGGCGCGGCATAATGCCCCGACGCCTGTCCCATGGTAAAATACAGCCATTTTGCTCCCGCTTCGTGCGCTTGGCGAGCAAGCCCCTCTGCATCAAAGCTCGCAGTCTGCTTATTCCACTCCTCCGCGCTCACACTTCTATCGTTGTATTTAACGAGGTAATGAACGAAAATTCCGTAATTTCCCTTCATAAAATTTTCTCTCATAACATTCTCCTTATATCACCATTATGACTCCAAGCTGTTGTCAAAGTGTTGTCACACAAAATAATCAAATGTGCAAAAAGTGGCTTGGAATAAGGCTTCCAAGCCACTTAAAAAACCTTATTTGTTCTTTAATGTAGTAACCGATGAAACAAGCATACGGCGAAGATCTATACATTCCTTTTGAAAGCTTTTGAATTCCACTTCGTTTATGCTATTAGTTTCATGCAATATCTCAAGCCAATATTCACTCTCGTTACATTCTTTAAGTGCAATTTCGAACTTTGAGATGAAGTCTTTTGTCCCTTGTGCGTACTGTGCTTCGTGAACATTTGCTCCAACGGAGGTGCCCGAGCGCAAAAGCTGATTGATCAAAGCACCTTCAACATCGTTCTGTTTCAGCTTACGGCAAAGAAACACAATGCTTTTGGCGAATTCCTTGGATTTGTTTCTTAATACACTATCTGACATAATAAAACTCCAAAAAAGCATTTTTAGTTTAGAGTTATGAATTTGGCTTCGCCAAATGTTATGAGCTTGCTATGCAAGCGTTATGATATGATTGCCTTGTAACTTCAAACTGTGCCGAAGGCACATCATAACTACGCGAAGCGTATCATAACTGATAACTTGCCGCAGGCAATCATAGTTGAATTTTGCTATGCAAAATTCATTCCCACTCAATCGTGCCGGT
>JAZLEH010000038.1:0-7673 GCA_045615165.1 Eubacteriales bacterium
GGATCTCCCTCTCGCGAATGGTATTCAAAGGCGATATTCAGAGTAGTTTCGGATTATGACGTTGAGCGTATAAATGACAGAGCAACTCTTGACGCGATCGTTGCGGCAGGACTTAATAAGGATTCGAAAAAGGTCGCATTAAAGTTTGATTATCCCGCAATGATAATCCCCTATAACGACGCTCATAAGGTCTACCGCCGCCTTGGCTACGGCGGTTGGCCCGGAAGCGCTATGCATGAGGTAATAGTTATCGATAAGGACGGAAATATCGACGACGAGACCCCCGTAATGTTCGATTATAACAATATCGATTATATCGATGTATACAGACTCGATATTAAGCCCATCACTCTTGAGGGCGGTATCTTCACCACCCGCGCTTGCCGCACCAACAGCCTCGTATTCCACGAGGACGGCACTTACGCAAATCACAGCGTATACGTTCACCGCGGATTTAATATCAAGCGCTCCTATACCACGATGAAGAACGTTAAGCATTATATCACCGACGAGGTGTCTATGCGCGATCAGGTTAACGATAAGGGTGAGATCGTGCATATCTCGTACTGCTACAATGGCTTCTATCTTGCATCCTATGCAAACCACGTATTCTTCGAGGATTGCATAATAAGCGGAAGAAGATGCTATAACTACGTCACCGGCGGCGCAGGCGGTACTTACGGACTTTCAGGTAATTCGGTAAACAAGATCGTATTCAAGAACTGCAAGCAGGCAAACTTCTGGGTAACGGTTGACGAAAATTACGATATTCATAACGCAAACGAAAACGATCCCGGCGCTATGACGAGCATGTCCGGCTATGAGGTCAAGGGCAAGAGGCTTATGATGCACTGGGGCATCGGCGGTACTAACTTCTGTAAGAATATGGAGTATATCGATTGCCTTCTTTCAAGATATGATGCGCATCAGGGACTTTATAACGGAAAGATCGTCAATTCTACCATAAACGGTATGGAGATCGTCGGCATCGGAACTCTTCTTCTTGAAAATTCAAGATGGTTTGCGGCAGGATCTAACCTTAACGCAGGCGCAGGAAACTCGCTCTTTTACCTTCGCGACGATTACGCCTCCACCTGGGAGGGTGAGCTTATAGTTAAGGGATTTGAGGCGTACGTTCGCTCCGAAACCTCAAACACCTACCTTCTTTGCCATACCTATAATAACTGGTATTACGGTTATCAGGCGTATTATCCCAACCTCTCGGTTGAAGGACTTCGCGTCTTCGACTTCTTCACGAGGAAGCCCGTCTCTCCCGATTACACGCTCCGCCTTACCGGTATGAGCATTCTTCGTGAGCCTGCGCTTCACCTTCCCGAAACCGTTAATATCCCGTCAAGATTCCCCGACGTTGACGCGGACGGTGACGGATTCGTTGACGGCACTAAGATCCCCTTTGACGACGTAGTTGACAAGCGCGGCGTTATCGATCCCGATAACCACACCAACTTCAACGTTATAATCCCCCCGAAATATATCAAGTTCATTAAGGGTGAGGGAGAGGGATGCTGCGATATTCTCGTTCCCGACACCTCAGTATATGAAAACGGATTCTTCTCCACCACCGAGTTTATATCCGATAACGCAAAGTGCAAGGGCACGAGCGGCAAGGAATCGGGATGCTTTAAGTTTACAAAAATAGAGGAGCTTATACCTCAGTGACAATCGTTTGAAAGGGTAATGAAATGAGCGATAAGAAATACGTAACATACGAAGAGTTTGGCGCAAAGGGAGACGGCGTTACAGACGACTTTGCCGCTATATATCGCGCGCACGAGTTCGCGAACGAAAACGGACTTCCCGTTATTGCGAAGGATGATGCCGAGTATTATATCCATGATCCGAGGATCGACGGAGAGGTCAAGGAGATCATAATCAAAACCGACACCTGCTTCGGCTCGGCAAAAATAACTATCGACGACCGTGATGTTTCGGTATATAGGGATGCGCCCACGTATTCATGGTATCCGAAGGCGATCTTCAAGGTCGAGTCGGATCACGAGACCGAGAGAATAACCGAAAGGGAGATCCTCGACGCCGTCGTTGCGGCAGGACTCAATAAGGATTCGAAAAGGGTCGCGCTCAAGCTCGATTACCCCGCGATGATAATCCCTTATAACGAGGCTCATAAGGTGTATCGCCGCCGCGGATACGGCGGCTGGGCAGGAAGCCCGATGCACGAGGTCATCGTTATCGATAAGGACGGTAATATCAGCGATGAAACGCCGATTATGTTCGATTATAACAACATCGACTATATCGACGTATACAGGCTCGATATCAAGCCCCTCACCATAGAGGGCGGTATATTCACCACCCGCTCAAGCCGCATAAATACCCTCACGATCTATCCCGACGGAAGCAGTAAGCGATGCGGTGGATACCTTCACAGAGGTATCAATATCAAGCGCTCGTTTACTACGCTTCGCGGCGTTAAGCACTATATAACCGATGAAGTTTCAATGAGGGATCAGGTTAACGAAAAGGGAGAGGTTATACACATCTCCGCCTGCTATCAGGGCTTCTACCTTGCATCCTATGCAAACCACGTATTCTTCGAGGATTGCGTAATAAGCGGAAGAAGATGCTATAACTACGTTGTCGGTGGCGCGGGAGGCACTTACGGTCTCTCGGGTAACGCCGTAAACAAGCTCGTATTCAAGGGCTGCAAGCAGGCTAACTTCTGGGTAACCGTTGATGAAAATTACGATATCCACCCCGCAACGGAGGACACGCCCGGCGCTTTAACGAGTATGTCGGCTTATAACGTTAACGGCAAGTATCTCAAGATGCATTGGGGTATCGGCGGCTCTAACTTCTGTAAGAATATGGAGTATATCGACTGCCTTCTTTCAAGATACGACGCTCACTCCGGACTCTATAACGGCAAGGTGGTCAACTCCACCATTAACGGAATGGAGATAGTCGGTGTCGGAAATCTTTTGCTTGAGAACTCAAGGTGGTTTTCCGCAGGCGGCGGAAAGCGCGCGGGCGCAGGAAATTCTATAATGTATTTAAGAAACGACTACGCCTCCACCTGGCAAGGTGAGCTTACCGTTAAGAATTTTGAGGCGTACGTTCATTCTGATACGGCAAACACGTATATTCTCTCTCACAGCTTTAACAACTGGTATTACGGCTATCAGGCGTATTTCCCCAACCTCTCCGTAGAGGGGCTTCGCCTCTTCGATATAAACACGAGAAAACCGGTGAGCGCTGATTACCCCGTATATCTCGTTGGTCAGAGCATAATCGGAGAGCCGCATCTTCACCTACCCGTAACGAACAACACTCCGAGAAGATTCCCCGACGTTGATGCGGACGGTGACGGATTCGTTGACGGAACGAAGATCCCGTTTGATGATGTCGTAGATATCACGGGAGTAGTTGATCCCGATAACTTTACTAACGCCAATCCCATAATACCTCCGAAATATATAAAGTATATCAAGGGCGAGGGTGCCGGCGCGTGCGACCTTCTCGTAGCAGACACCTCGGTTCACGAAAACGGTGGATTCTACGGAAAAACGGAATTTATCTCCGAGGGCGCAACCTACGTCGGTACAACGGAAAAGGATTCCAAGACGATAAAGTTTATGCCGGAGCAGTTAATGGTATTTGAATAAAGGGGAAAGCCGATGAGCAACAAAAACTATGTAACCTACGAGGAATTCGGCGCTGTCGGTGACGGCGTTACCGACGATTTCGCCGCGATATATAAGGCGCACGAATACGCAAATGAAAACGGTCTTTCGGTTAAGGCGAGGGACGACGCGCACTACTATATACACGATCCGAGCATAGACGGCGAGATCTATTCCGTTATCATAAAAACCGACGTCGATTGGGGCGAGGCAAAATTCACGATCGACGACCGCGACGTTTCGGTGCATAAGGGTGATCCTACCTACTTGTGGTATTCGAAGCCGATATTCAAGGTTTTGTCGGACTATCCCGTCGATAAGATAACCGACCCCGACGTCTTGGCAAGGGTTAAGGAAAACGGACTTAACAGAGCGACGAAGAAGCTTCCGCTCACCTTTGATTATCCCGTAATGATAATCCCCTTCAATCCCGATGCAAAGGTGTTTTGCCGTTGCGGATACGGGGCGTGGGGAGGATGTCCTATGCACGAGGTTATCGTGCTTGATAAGGACGGAAATATAAGCGATGAGACACCCGTTATCTTTAATTACGACGATATATCCTATATCGACGTCTACAGGATAGACGTCAAGCCGATCACGGTACAGGGTGGAACGTTCACCACGCGCAGCACCCGTGTTAATATTCAGTACGTTGACGAAAAGGGAAATAAATGCCGCGCAGGCGGTTATCTCTCACGCGGTCTTTACGTCAATCGCTCGAATACTCTCGTTAAAAACGTTAAGCACTATATAACCGACGAGCCAACGATGAACGAGCAGGTAAAGAACGGCGAGATCGATTTTATCGCCGCTTGCTATCGCGGATTTTTCACTACCTCCTCTGCAAACCACGTAACCTTTGACGGATGCGTTCTTACCGGAAGGCGCTGTTACAAGCGTCCTACAGGCGGCACGGGTGGTACTTACGATCTTTCGGGCAACTCGGTTAACGGCATATATTTCAAGAATTGCACTCAGTCGAACTTCTGGATCACGGTTGATGAGAACAATATCATTCATCCTGCGAAGGAGGGCGATCCCGGCGCTGTAACGAGTATGTCGTATTACCATGTTGACGGCAACGTTCTTAAGATGCATTGGGGCATCGGCGGCACGAATTTCTGTAAGAATATGGAGTATCACAACTCAACGCTTTCAAGGTTCGATGCGCACGAGGGCCTTTGCAACGGTAAGATAATCAACTCTACCGTTAATTATATGGCTATAACGGGTGTCGGTAAATTCGAGGTTGAGAATACGAGATGGTTCTCAGAGGGCTCCGGATTCGGTTCAAATTCGCTTATTCACCTTCGCGCAGACTACGGCTCAACCTGGGAGGGCGACGTCTCTATAAAGAACGTTGAGGCGTATATCTATACCGAAAAGAATGCGTATCTCGTATATCATTCTTATAACAACTGGTACTATGGCTACAAGGCGTGCTTCCCGAATATAACGATAGAAAACCTTACCTATTTCGATCAAAAGACCTTTAAAAAGCTCCCCGAGGGATATGAAATATTCTACACGGGCGAGAGCCTTGTTAAAGAGCCTGCGCTTCACCTTCCCGAAACTGTTAATTTGCCTCCGAGATTTCCCGACGTTGATCTTGATGGCGACGGATTCGTTGACGGAACTAATATCCCGTACGACGAAGTCGTTGACAGAAAGGGTGTAGTTGATGAAACACAGAAGAGAAATCTTAACGCGATAACTCCCCCCGAAAGATTGAAGCTTGTAAATAACGAAGGCGGATATAAGATCGTCGTTCTCGATACCTCCAAATACGAGGGACTTAACGGCGGCTTCTTCGCCAACACTTCATTCGAAATAGAAGATAAAAAGCTTATAGGAACGGCTCACACGACCGACACGGGTTGCTTTGAGTTTGCTCCGGAAGAGAAAATAAAGATTCCCGAGGTTTGATATGACAGATCTTAAAAGTGTTAATTACGAAGACTTTGGTGCCGTCGGAGACGGCGCTATAGAGGATTTTGAGGCGGTATATAAAGCGCACGTTTACGCAAATGAAAACGGACTTCCCGTAAAGGCGAAGCCTGGCGCAAAATATTATCTTCACAACAACGTTATTGACGGAGAGGTAAAAACCATACCGATCATGACGGATGTTGATTGGACGGATGTTGAATTTATAATCGACGACTCGGACGTAGATGCAAAAACACCGCTCGGCTTGAAAATGAGCCAAGCGCCTATGTTCGCCGTTTTGTCAGAGTATAAGAACTTTGTTCTTGATAAGGATAACGCATCAGAACTTCTTTCCTCTCTTGGCTCTGTCGGATGCGATTATGGCACGAAAAAGATTGATCTTGGGCTCGGATATCCCGCGCTTCTTATATTGCAGAGCGATTCTAATAGAATATACAGAAGATACGGCTCCGATGGCGTTCGCGGTCAAGGTGAGGGGGTAAGCTCGGCTACGATGGAGCTTGTCGTCGTTGATAAGGACGGTAATATCAGTCCCGAAACTCCGTTTATGTTTAACTATCCCGAGATTTCGAAAATAGAGGTCGTCCGCACCGACGTTAAGCCCATAACCCTTAAGGGGGGCTTGATGAGAACGATCGCTTGCGATATAAACATCCTTTACAAGAGCGAGGACGGAGCTACAAAGCACTTAGGCTATTATAACCGCGGACTTCTCGTTAAGCGCTCGCACACCGTGCTTGACGGTGTTTATCACAGAGTTGACGGTGAAATATCTCTTGAACGCCAACGCGCAGGAGAGCGCGGTGCACACTACTCGGGATTCTTCCTTAATCAAAGGGCTGACGGAATTACACTCAAAAACTGTACTCTTCAAGGAAGAAGATATTATCACGTATCCGGAACTTATGATTTCAGCGGCTCATTCGTAAATAATATTATTCTTGAAAATTGCGATCAGCGCAACTTCTGGGTAGACGAGGACGGAAACCCCTCGGATACCGATACCGGCAGGCTGTCAATGGAAGGCGTTGAGGCCAACGGCAGATTCTCACCCTATTGCTGGGGTACTGGTGGAACGAATTTCTGCAAGAATATGACCTATAAGGGAAGTCGCGTTTC
The DNA here is from genome assembly GCA_045615165.1 of Eubacteriales bacterium. GTDB lineage: Bacteria > Bacillota > Clostridia > Oscillospirales > CAG-272 > UBA1740. The sequence goes on from JAZLEH010000038.1 coordinate 6,735, forward strand.
CCGTTTTGATGCCCATCAGGGACTTTATAACGGCGCGGCAATAGATTGCGAGCTTCAGGCGTTTGAGCTTATAGGCAAGGGTGATTTCATCATAAAGAACGTAAAATGGTATAGCTATCGCGCTAATGCCAGCAGTGTCTTTGCTCTTCGCAGTGATTATGGATCGACCTGGGAGGGCAGAATATTTATCGACGGAATGGATCTTTACGCCTCCACCGATGAGATGACGCTCGTGCCTTTCCACTATGTTAACTGGAATTTCGGATATGCTTGCTACGTTCCCTCCGTTGAGATAAAGAACGTGCGCGTCTTTGATAAAAAGACGAGAAAGCCCGTTCCTGCAGGCTATCCCGTTAATATCTATCCAACGAGAGTTGCCGATGAGCCTTATATGCACCTTAGCGAGACTAAGGGAACGCATCCGCAGGCAATTGGTTGGTGTGAGGAAGAGAAGAAATATAAGTTTATGCCCGTCCCCGAGAGAGGATTTGTTAACGAGAACCCCACAGTTCCGCCGGAATACGTTAAGCTTATAAATAACGAGGAAGGATATCTTTACAGAATGCCCAAGAGCGACGACGAGAACTTCTTCTTTAAAAACACAAGGTTCTATTACTCCGATGAGGATTACTACGTCGGAACGAACCACGAAAACACAAAGGGATTTACCTTTGAATAATAAAAAAGACCGCAGATAGCGTGATGTCCTTAACGGACAAATCACGCTGAGTTATGATTGCCCTTACGGGCAAGTGGTGAGTTATGATATGCTTCGCATAGTTATGATTGGCTTCGCCAAGCTTAAGATTTGATGGGCAATCATATCATAACGTTTGCAAAGCAAACTCATAACGGCGAGCAATGCGAGCCTCATAACTCTAAACTAAAACCGACAGAAAAAGAGCAGACATGCAAGATTTATTCTTGTGTGTCTGCTCT